>NZ_JBAKFX010000007.1:0-134690 GCF_037577855.1 Dethiothermospora halolimnae
CGTTATATTTTAAATATCATTTGATTACTGTTTGTCAAGGGCGGCTACGGTGGACTTAGTATAATTCCACTGGTTTATCCCAGTATTATCCATAACATTAGTTTTTCATAGAACTTTTTACATTACCAGTTATTTTTTCCTTAACTACTAAATTTATAACATATTTATATTATAACATATTCCATTTTTAGCAAAGACTAATCTTTAGCTGTTTTCTTAAATATTTCCTTTGAAATTTTCCTTTAGATATCTTTGACTATAGAAGAAAACCCTCTATGTTATCTTTTTAGTATTGACATATTTAATGCTATACTTACCCCATTATTCATTAAAAAAATAGAGACCCAATAAACTGAGTCTCTACACATAATATTTTTACCGAATACCTGTACTTTGCACGCTGCTCTCTGAACCAACAAAGAAGTGCCAAAGGCACCTTTGTTATGCCTATCCTAACATTTTAGGTAAGTCAGATTTAGCATCTCCACTAATAAATTGAAGGTTAAATGTATCTTGTAGAACTTTAAGCACTCCTGGAGTAACAAATTTTGGTGCACTTGGACCAATATATATATTATTAACTCCAAGACTAAATAGCCCCAGTAGTATAGCTACAGCTTTTTGTTCAAACCATGATAATACAATAGTAAGTGGAAGTTCATTGATATCACATTCAAAAGCATCGGCTAAAGCTATGGCGATTTTAGCAGCAGAACCGGAATTATTACATTGACCTAAATCAATATATCTTGGAATATCTGTTCCAGGAACTGTACCGAAATCAATATCATTAAATCTAAATTTACCACATGAAGTTGTGAGGATGACACATTCTTTAGGTAAAGTATTAGCTAGTTCTCTATAATAATCTCTTCCCTTTGTTGGGGCATCACAACCTGCTATAACAAAGAATCTTTTTATCTTTCCTGCCTTAATAGCATCTATAATTTCCGGTGCTATATCTAAAACTGTATTATGATGGAATCCAGTAGTAAGGGTTTTTTCAGATTTAATATTTGCTTTTGGTAGAGATAAAGCTTTTTTAATTAATGGACTAAAGTCGTTATTTTTAATTTTACCTACACCCTCAAGTCCTGCTGTTCCATAGCTCCAGAAGCGGTCTGAATAGCTCCCTTTAATGGGCATTAAACAGTTTGTTGTACCTAATATGGCACCTGGGAAATCTTCAAATAACTTTCTTTGGTCATACCAAGCCTTTCCCACATTACCCTTTAGGTGCTTATATTTTTTCAGTTCAGGATAACCATGGGCAGGTAGCATTTCTGAATGGGTATATATATTTATACCCTTACCCTTTGTCTGCTTAAGTAATTCCTCCAATGCATATAAATTATGACCTGTAACTAATATACTATGACCCTCTACCTTGTCTTGAGATATGGTTACTGGAGTTGGTACTCCTAGATGTTGGGTATGGGCTTTATCAAGTAGGTCCATAACTTTAACTGTGGCTTGACCAACTTTCATAGCCATGTTTACATGCTCTTCTAAATTAAAATTAGAATTAGTCAGTGTAGTATATAGAGCTTCTTGGGTAATAGCATCCACTTCAGGGTCTGTTAAACCTAATTCTTTAGCATGGGTTGAATATGCAGCAACTCCCTTTAATCCAAATATTATAATATCTTGTAAGCTGGCGATATCAGGGTTTTTACCACAAACACCAAACTTTGTACATCCTGTTACAGGGGTTTGCTCACATTGATAACAAAACATTGGATTTGGCTCTACTACTTTCTTTTCACTAGTTATATTTGATGATGTATTTTTGCTTTTATTTTTGAATAATCCGAACATAATAACTGTTCCCCTTTCTTTACTTTAAATTTTCTATATTAAGTATACAATTTAAAAAATAAAATACATGTGATGCTATACACATAAAAGTTTGATTTTTGTCACACTTTAGAAATAGATGATGAATGGAGCATATGTTTAGTACCTGTTATGTAGGGTAAAGAAATAATATAAGGAGTTAACAATATTTTTCGGAGGTGGTTTTACTTATGAAAAGATTAGCTCCTAGAAAAGAATATCAATTAGACAGTGTATTTAATGACTTTGTTAATCACACTTTCCATTCTGTTTTAAATAATAAACAGATGATGGTGGATATTAAAGACGAGGGTGATAAATACCTATTAGAGGCAGAGCTTCCAGGAGTTAAGAAAGATGATGTGGAAGTTGAGTTATATGATGATAGGCTTACAATATCTGCTGAAAATAGTAAGTCTATTGAGGAAAAAGATGATAATTATATAAGAAGAGAGAGAGGATTTAGCTCAATGACAAGGTCCTTTCATATCCCGGATATAAGAGAGGAAGAAGTAACAGCAGAGTTTAAAGATGGAGTTCTTTCTATAGACTTACCTAAAAAAGATACAACCTCTAAAAGCATAAATAAAATAGATGTTAAATAACGAAGTGAAAAGAGGAATCTCATAGAGAGGTTCCTCTTTTTATGGACTCACCATTTCTCTGCTCTGAACAAAGAAGCGCCAAAGGGGCCTTTGTTCTTGACAGTCATTATATGCTCTAGTATACTATCTTTAGACACTTTATTTAGTAACTAAACAAAGTATCTCTTACCATAAAAATTAATTAGAAAAAGCCAAAAATACAAACCTAATCAAAAACACTAAAAACCCATAGACTATTAACTATTAACTGTTAACTATTAACTAAAAAAAGGGGTGATTTAATCGTGAACTTAATAGAAACCTTAAGAAAGGATTTTGAAGTTATATTTAGTAAATGTGATACTAGAATTTTCTTTGCACCGGGACGGGTAAATCTAATAGGGGAACATACTGATTATAATGGAGGACATGTATTTCCTGCAGCTTTAGACTTTGGGACATATGGAGTATTTAAAGAGAGGGAAGATAATAAGGTAAGACTATATTCTAAAAATTTTAGTAACTTAGGAATAATGGAATTTACATTAGAAGACTTAACATATAATAAGCATCATGATTGGGGGAACTATCCAAAGGGAGTTATTAAGATTTTTAAAGACAAAGGATATAATATAAATAAAGGGATGGACATATTATTTTATGGAAATATCCCCAATGGGGCAGGGCTATCATCTTCGGCATCAATAGAGCTTGTTGCAGCAGTTGCTTTAAATAAATTATTTAATCTAAATATAGATATGATTTCAATGGTAAAGATGTGTCAGATGGCTGAGAATGATTTTATAGGGGTTAAATGCGGTATAATGGATCAATTTGCAATAGGAATGGGTAAAAAGAATAGGGCAATATTATTAGACTGTAATAGCTTAAAATATAAGTATTGTAATTTAGATTTAAAAGATATATCAATAATAATATCTAATACAAATAAAAGAAGGGGACTTAATGAGTCCAAATACAATAATAGAAGAGATGAATGTGAAAGGGCATTATTAGAACTTAAAAATAACTTAAATATAAACTCTTTAGGGGAATTAACAGAAGAAGAATTTGAAGAAAATAAACACTTAATAACTAATAGTATTGATAGAAAAAGGGCGAAGCATGCGGTATATGAAAATAGAAGAACTTTAAAGGCATCTAAAGTTCTTGAAGAGGGGAATATAAAAGAATTTGGAAAGCTTATGAAGGAGTCCCATATATCCCTTAGAAATGATTATGAAGTTACAGGAAAGGAACTAGATACATTAGTTGAATTGGAATTAAACCAAGATGGAGTAATAGGCTCTAGAATGACGGGAGCAGGGTTTGGAGGATGTACTATCAGCTTAGTAAAAAATGATGGTATAGATAAATTCATAGAAAATGTAGGTATGAAATACTTTGAAAAAATAGGCTATCATGCAAATTTTTACATAGGTAAAATAGGGGATGGAGCTAGAGAATTATAAAAGGGAGAGATTATATGATATTAGTATGTGGTGGAGCAGGATATATTGGCAGTCATACAGTTTTTGAACTTATAGAAGATGGTAAAGAGGTTATAGTTGTTGATAATTTGGAGACAGGGCATAAAAAAGCTATTAGTAACAAAGCTAAATTTTATAATGGTGATATTAGAGATAGGAAATTTCTTGAGAAGGTATTTAAAGAAAATAAAATAGATTCAGTTATACATTTTGCAGCCAACTCCTTAGTTGGAGAGAGTATGGAAAATCCTTTAAAATACTATGATAATAATGTATATGGTACTCAAATATTGCTTGAAACTATGAACAGACATAATGTAAAAAAAATAGTATTTTCGTCAACTGCTGCAGTGTATGGGGAGCCAAAGAGTATACCTATTATGGAGACTGATAAGACATTTCCAACAAACCCCTATGGAGAGACAAAGCTTACTATGGAGAAAATGTTTAAATGGGCTGATAGTGCCTATGGGATAAAATATATTTCTTTAAGGTATTTTAATGTAGCTGGAGCCCATATAACAGAAAAGATTGGGGAGGATCATAATCCAGAAACCCACTTAATACCTATTATACTTCAGGTTGCTTTAGATAAAAGGGAAAAGATATTTATATTTGGGGATGATTATAATACCTCTGATGGCACATGTATTAGGGATTATATCCATGTTACAGATTTAGCCCATGCCCATATGTTAGCATTAGAGTATCTTAATAAAGCAAATAAAAGCAATATATTCAATTTAGGAAATGGAGAAGGTTTTAGTGTTAAGGAAATCATAGAAGCAGCTAGAAAGGTTACAGGACATCCTATTAAATCTGAAATAGGTGAAAGGCGGGTTGGAGATCCAGAAAAGCTTGTGGCATCATCTGAGAAGGCTAAGAGGGAATTAAAGTGGAAACCTAAGTATATAGATATAGAGTCTATTATAGAAAGTGCATGGAATTGGCATAAAAATAGTCCAGATGGATTTAAAGGCTAGGAGGAGTAGAGTTGGATATTGATATTTATTATGAAATAGATAGTTTAATTAAATATAGTATTGATAAAGGACTAATAAAAGAAATGGATACTGTTTATTGTAGAAATAAAGTTTTAGAGATATTAAAATTAGATGATTATAAGTCAGTAGAGATAAAAGAAGATTTCAATAGATCTTTAAGTGATATATTAAATAGCATTTTAGATTGGACATACGAGAGGGGACTACTAAAAAATAATACACCTGTATATAGGGATCTTTTAGACACTAAGATAATGGATTGTTTTATATCTAAACCTTCGGAAATTATAAATGAATTTTATAATAAATACGAAAAAGCTCCAGAGGATGCAACAAAATATTTTTATGAACTTAGCAGAACATCTAATTATATTAGAACCAATCGTATCGAAAAAAATATTATATGGAAAACAAAGGCTGAGTATGGCGATTTAGATATAACTATAAACTTGTCCAAGCCAGAAAAGGATCCGAAAGCAATAGAAGAGGCAAGAAACATAAAGTCTTCATCATATCCTAAATGCCCATTATGTAAAGAAAATGAAGGGTATAGTGGAAGAATAGACCATCCAGCTAGACAAAATCATAGAATAATACCTATCACCCTAAATAATGAAAAGTGGTTCTTACAATACTCTCCATATACCTATTATAACGAACATAGTATAATTTTTAATAATGACCATAAACCCATGAAAATATGTAAAGGTACCGTTGATAGTCTATTGGAATTTGTAGAAAAGTTCCCCCATTATTTTATTGGGTCAAATGCAGATTTACCTATAGTAGGGGGGTCTATATTATCCCATAACCATTTCCAAGGAGGGAATTATGACTTTGCTATGGCTAAGGCCCCAATAGAAAGGGAAATCACCTTTAATAAATATCCCAATGTAAAAGGGGGGATAGTAAAATGGCCTATGTCTGTTATAAGGTTAACTGGGAAAAATAGAAAAGATTTATCTAAACTTGGGGAAATAATATTAAATAATTGGAAGAATTATAATGATAAAAACTTAGATATAATATCTCATACCGATGATATTTCCCACAATACTATAACTCCAATAGTTAGAAAAGTGGAAGGAAACTTTCAGTTGGATTTAGTTCTTAGAAATAATAGAACAGATGAAGAGTACCCAATGGGAATATTTCACCCCCATGAAGATGTTCACCATATAAAAAAAGAAAATATTGGACTCATAGAGGTGATGGGGTTAGCAGTACTTCCTCCAAGGTTAAAGGATGAATTAAAAGAAATAGCTAAGTATTTACTAGAAGATAAGGTAGAGCTGACAAATGAAATAAATAGACATTTAGATTGGGTTAATAAAATTAAGCTTAAATATAAAGAAATTAATAAAGATAATATAGAGAGTATATTGAAAAAAGAAATAGGGGCAAGATTTCTTACTATATTAAAGCATGCTGGAGTATTTAAAAGGGATGAAAAGGGGAAAAAAGGATTTGATAGGTTTATAAACAGTATAATAATTAAATAAGGGGTTTGGAGTTAGTCATGAACATATATGTAAAAGAGCTAGTTTCATTTGGACACGGGAAAGATATAAAAGAATATACATTAAAAAATGATAATGGTATGGAAGTAGGTATATTAAATTATGGAGGAATTATAACAAAAATACTAGTACCAGATAGAGAAGGAAAATTTGAAAATGTGGTCTTAAACTTTGACGACATAAAAGATTATAAAGAAAATAGACCCTATTTTGGAGCTATAATAGGACGGGTAGCAGGGCGAATATCAGATGCTAAGTTTAATATAGGCAATAAAGAATACAGTTTATATAAAAACGATGGAAACAATAATATACATGGTGGTAATAATGGTTTCAATAAAAAGATATGGAGTGTAAAAAAAACAATAGCTGATGAGTATATATCTTTAAATTTAAATTATTTAAGTTTAGATGGTGAAGAAGGTTTTCCAGGAAATCTAAATGTAAACGTAGATTATACTTTAAATAATAGTGACGAATTAGAGATAAAATACGGTGCCACTACAGATAAAAAAACAATAGTTAATTTAACCAATCATTCTTACTTTAATCTATCCGGGGACCTAAAGGAGGATATATTTGAACATAAATTAATGATAGCAGGAAATAAGATGGCAAATTTAAATGAAGAAACCATACCCACTGGAGACATTAAAGATGTGAAATGTACACCTTTTGATTTTACAAAAATTAGAGAAATAAAGGAGAATATTTATAAAGATAATAATCAATTATCAAATTGCGGTGGTTATGATCATCCCTTTATATTAAATGAGAACAAAAATATATCGGCTAAGTTGGAACATAAAAAAAGTGGTCGAGTTATGGAACTGATAACTAATCAACCGGTGCTAATATTTTATTCGGCTAATAAATTAGAAGAAGGGTTGATATTAAACCAAGGGATAAAGTCTAAAAAATATCTTGGAATGTGTTTTGAGGCTCAGGATTACCCCAATGGCATAAATGAAAATAATTTCCCTTTTAATACTTTAGAACCAGGGGAAGAATATTTAAACATAACTAAATACAGATTTAGAATTAATTAAGGTCACATAAAACTCCTTATATTAAAAAAACGTTATAAAAAAAAGAAGGAATATTAATGATGATGTAGAAATATTTATATTATGCAATAAAAATATTAATAAAAAATATTAAGGAGTGATGTTAGGTGTTTAAAAGGGGTAAGTTATTTAGCCGCTCATTATTAGCAGTGGTAATGGTAGTATTTTTATTAATTAGTCAAACTGCAGTTTTTGCAGCAGACGGAGAGGTTCCTACAAGGAACCAAGTGGATGATAAGTATAAGATTGATGTAACGGAAATTTATCCAACTAGGGAAGCTTTTGAGGCTGATATTAAGAAATTGAAAGAAGAATTAATTCCAAAGTTATTAGAGTATAAGGGGAAACTTAATAATGTAGATACTATATATGAATACTTTGAAATGGATTCTAAACTAGCAGAAAAGCTATTTCAAGCTTACCGATATGCAAAATTACAGCTTGATCTAAATCAAGCTGATACCAATGCACAGGAAATGATGTCAATTGCAGGTTCAGCTTATGGATTATATGCACAATTGATATCATTTGAAAGACCAGAATTACTTAGCATGCCAACTGAAAAATTAGAAGAGATAATTAATGATCCTAAGTTGGCGACATATAAGCATTATTTAGAGAGCATGTTAAAGGAGAAGGATCATATCTTATCAGATAAAGAGGAAAAAATATTATCCTTAGCATCGGATTTAACAGGTGCACCTAATAATATCTTTGAACAAGTAATGTATGCAGATTTTGAATATCCTACTATAAAGGATAAAGATGGAAAAGAAATACATTTAACAAATGCTAATTATTATAAAATATTAGAAGGAGACGATAGAGAGTTAAGAAAGAAAGCTTCTGAAGCCAGAGTTGAAGCTCTTAAGAAGAGGAATAATACATTATCAGCTACTTATATATCAGAAATAAAGAAAAATATATTCTTAGCAAAATCTAGGGGATATGATTCGGCACTAGAAGCATCCCTTTCAGGTAACCATATACCTGAATCTATATATGATAATTTAGTAAGTTCAGTTAACAATAATTTAGAGTATTTACACAAATATAATGAAGTGAAAAGAAAAGCCTTAGGGATAGAAGATTTAAAGTCGTATGATTGGTCATTACCTATAGTTGGTGATTACAAAATGGATATGACATATGAGGAAGCCGTGGAACTAGCAAACAAAGGACTTAAACCTTTAGGAGAAAAATATTTAAATGATTTTAATAATGCTATAGAGTCAAGATGGGTAGATGTATATCCAGGTAAAGGTAAATATACTGGAGCTTACTCTGCTAGTACCTATGGACTACACCCATATATACTAATGAATTTCACCAATGATCTAGATTCAGCTTTAACATTAGTTCATGAAATGGGTCATGCTTTAAATGGAAAATATTCTATGGAACAACAGGCAATGTATAACTCTAATAATCCAATATTTACAGCGGAAGTTGCATCAACAGCTAACGAACTATTGGTTATGGACTATCTAATTAAAAATGCTAAAAGTGATGAGGAAAAATTATTCTTATTAAATCAGCAAATTAATAATATAAAGGGAACCATATATACTCAAGTTATGTTTGCAGAATTTGAGCAAAGAGCCCATGAAATGGTGGAGCAAGGACAACCTTTATCAGCTGATGTTCTTAATAAGTTATGGTTAGAAATAATTAAAAAGTATAATGGAGAGGCATATCCTCTAACTGAAAATGCCCAGTATGGTTGGTCTAGAATACCACATTTCTATATGAATTTCTATGTATATAACTATGCCACTTCAATGTCAGCATCATATCAAGTGGTTAATAATATAACAGAGGGTGAAGAAGGCGCTGTTGAGAATTATCTTAAGTTCTTAGGAGCAGGAGGTTCTGATTATCCAGTAGAAATGCTTAAAATAGCAGGAGTAGATATGAATTCATCAGAACCTGTGGATAATATCCTTGAGTATTTTGGTGGGTTAGTAGATGAAATGGAAAAATTAATAGATAAAAGAGCGCAAGAAACAGAAACTAAAGAGGCAGCATAGAAAATATAAAAGAAAATATTCAATAAAAATACTCCCCTTTTAAGTGGATAGATTTTAAAATCTTCTACTATTATAAAGGGGAGTATTTTTATTGATAGTAATCAAAAGTTATATAGATTATTATAACATAACTGAAAAAATATTTTGAAAAAAAGGAATATTAATAAGGATATAGAAATATTTATATTATGCAACGAAAATATTAAGTTTTCGTAAAAAACAAAGGAGTGATGTGAAGTGTTTAAAAGAGGTAAACTGTTTAGTCCTTCCATATTAGCTGTGGTAATGGTGGTGTTTTTGTTAATTAGTCAAACGGCAGTTTTTGCCACAGATGGAGAGGTTCCCACTAGGGATCAAGTTGATGATAAGTATAAGATGGATTTGACAAAGATGTATCCCAATAGAGGGGCATTTGAGCAAGATATTAAAAAAGTAAAAGAAGAATTAATACCAAAGATTAAAGAATACAAAGGAAAACTTAATAATGTAGATAGTATATATGAATATTTTGAATTGGAATCCCAAATATCTCAAATTTTAAACAAAGCCTATTGGTATGGGAACTTACAACTTGATTTAAACCAGAATGATACCGATGCTCAAGAAATGGTTTCTATAGCAGGAGGGGTATGGGGCATATATGGAGAAGCCATATCATTTGAAAGACCAGAATTACTCAGTATGCCAACTGAAAAGTTTCAACAAATAATGAATGATCCTAAATTATCAACATACAAGCACTACTTGGAAAAAATGTTAAAGGAAAAGGATCATGTTTTATCAAATAAAGAAGAAAGAATATTGTCTTTATCATCAGACTTAACCGGTTCCCCGGAAGATATATTTAATAAAGTAATGTATGCTGATTTTGAATACCCTACTATTAAGGATAAAGAAGGCAATGAAATAACGTTAATAAATTCTGTATACTACAAGATATTAGAAGGTGATGACAGAGAACTAAGAAAAAAAGCTTCTAAAGCTAGAATAGAAGCGCTTAAAAAAAGAAATAATACATTAGCGGCCACTTATATATCAGAAATAAAGAAAAATATATTCTTAGCAAAGGCTAGGGGTTATAATTCTTCTTTGGAAGCTTCACTGGCAGCTAAACATATCCCTAAATCTATCTATGATAATTTAGTAAAATCAGTTAACAATAATCTAGAATATCTACATAAATATAATGAAGTAAAAAGTAAAGCTTTAGGTATAAAAGATGTGAAACCCTATGACTGGTCATTACCTATAGTTGGAGATTATAAAATGGAGTTAACTTATGAGGAAGCAGTGGAACTGGCAAATAAAGGCTTGGAGCCTTTAGGAGAGAAGTACTTAAAGGATTTCAATACAATCATAGATTCAAGATTAATAGATGTATATTCTGGAAAGGGTAAACAAACAGGGGCATATTCATTATCCTTATATGGTTGCGATCCATATATATCAATGAATTATACAAATGATTTAGACTCTGCTTTAACCTTATCCCATGAAATGGGACATTCCTTAAATGGAAAATATTCAATGGAACAACAGGAACTATATAATTCAAACACGTCAACATTTACAGCGGAAGTTGCATCAACAGCAAATGAACTACTAGTTATGGATTACTTAATTAAAAATGCTAAAAGTGATGAAGAGAAGTTATTTTTATTAAATCAACAGATTAATAATATAAGGGGTACTATTTATACTCAAGTTATGTTCGCAGAATTTGAGCAAAGGGCCCATGAAATGGTGGAACAAGGTCAACCTTTATCAGCTGAAGTTATTAATAATTTATGGTTAGAAATTAGAAGAAAATATAATGGGGAAGCCTATCCTATGACTGAAGACGGAAAATATAGCTGGTCTAGAATTCCACATTTCTATATGAACTTCTATGTATATAACTATGCAACTTCAATGTCGGCATCTTATCAATTGGTTAATAATATAACTGAAGGTAAAGAAGGTGCTGTTCAAAAATATATTGAATTTTTAGGAGCAGGGGGCTCTGACTATCCAGTAGAAATTCTTAAAAAAGCAGGGGTAGATATGAATTCATCTGAACCTGTGGATAATATTCTTAAGTACTTTGGTGAATTAGTTGATGAAATGGAAAAGTTACTAGAAAAGAGAGCTCAAGAAACTGAAAATACAGATACAGCAGCTTAAATTAAAAAAGAAAGTGTAAAGAATAAAGAAGAAATATAAAAATAAAGAATAGATTATGTGGGGACAGGGCATGCCCTGTCCAAGGAGCAATCATAAAGCATAGCATTGAAACCTATATAAGAATTTATTCTCTAAAATCTCAACAATATCTGAAAAGTAGGACCCTTAATTAAGGGTTCTATTTTTTTTATATTTTAAAATATATTGGCATCTAAATAAAGAAGTGGTAAAGTCAAATTTGTTTTTATTAAAAAAACTACATAGAAAGTCGATATAATTAGTGATGACAATTTTAAGGAGTGTAGTTTAGTGAAAATATATAACGATTCACCTAATAAATTATCAACAGATAACATAAATAGGGATAAAAAGGTAGGAGTTAAAAGTAATAGTGTAAACAATATAAGTAGTGACTCTTCTAAACTAGGTTCATCACAAATAATAAAGGATTTAGGATTTAAAGAAACTAGTGAACTTAAGAAGGCTACTGACATACTTCTTGATAATGATATAAAAATAAATAAAAATGTTTTAAAAGATATAAATAAATTTATAAGTAAATCACCGGGAGATATAGAGGATAAACTAGATACAATAAAAAATCTAATTAAAAAAGATGTTAATATAAATTTTAATAATTTAAAGTCTACCCACCAAACTTTACACGGGGACGATTTAAATAAGCTGATAGAAAAAGTGGATAAAAATTCAAAAGATGATCTAACAGAACAGAAGAGTAACTATATTGCTGGTGGCAAGATTTTAGATAAAGTACCAAAGGAAGTTCAAAACGAAATAAAAGAATTATTAAAAAGCAATGAAGATACCCATGTTATAATAAAAAAAATCATAAACAAGTTAAAAAAATTAAAGTTAGATAATAAAACTATAAAGGATATAATGAAGAATATATTATCTAACTATGTATTAAATACTGATTTGGACTACAGTTTAGAAGAAAATATAATTGAAAACACTATTGATAAAGGTGGACAATTAGATTCTATTCAAATTTTAGATAGTTTATTTGCCAATAAGAAAAAGAATCAATTAAATGGAAAAGAGAGTAACTATAAAGAAATAGAGAATAAAAAAATAGTAGATAGAGAAAAAGTCAATGAATCTAGAAATATTGAAGAACTATTAGATTTAGATAAAAATAATGAACTTAGAAACGCATTAAATAATATGGAGCCAGATACGAAAGCATATGTAATGAATAAAGTAACGGAAAGAATGATAAGTGCAAAAAATGACTTTAAAGAGCTGAAAAGGGAAGTATTAAAAAATTTAGATAATATATTAAATAAACCAAAGGAAGTTAAACAGACACCACAACATGTTAAAAGCATACTAGAGGATACTATTAATATAATAGATAAAAAAATACTAAAAAGTGACATATCCCTTTTTACAGACATGAAAACAGAAAAGAAATTACTTATATTAAGCAACAAATTGTCGGAGGCAAGGAAGCATTTATCCAAGGGAGAAAGTAATAAAACTGTAAAAATATTAAACAATATAAAAGATGAAATAGGAAAAATGGACTTTAAACCTAAAAACTCCAAAATCATACATGCCGCAACTAAAGAAAGTTTATTTGCACCTAAAAGATCATTACAAAGTCAAATTAAGTCTAATATTGACAATATCATAAATACCTATAAAATAGAAGACCCAACGGCAAAAACAGCTTATAATCTATTAAGAGCCATGGGGATTAGCCATGAAAGTGAAATCGCACAGAAGTTTTTAGAGAATCCCCAGGGGATAGAAGAGAATAAATTAGAAAAGAATTTAAAGTCTTTGATGATGAAACTAGTTAATGATAGCAGTGGCTCAAAGGATAAGAATATAATACAACAAGTAGGTAATATATTAGATGATGTAACGGGGCAACAATTACTAAGTAAACAGGAGGAGAACATACATAAACAAAGTATGTTTTTTAATATACCAATACAAATAGGAGAGAAATTAACTCATGTTAAGCTATATATTAATGGAAAGAAAAAGAACGAAAAAATTGATTGGGAAAACACCAACTTGTACTTTTTATTAGAGACAGATAAAATGGGGGAAACTGGGATTAAAATATCTGCTTCTAATAAAAACTTAAATCTAACCATAAAAAATGACAAGTCCCATCTAAAGGATAAAGTTGGTAGTTTGTCAGAAGAGCTTAAAGAAAACCTAGAAGAAATAGGATATAATACGGTGGGAGTTAATTTTTCAAGATTAAATGAAAATGAAGTTAAAGAGAAAAGAGAACAAGGACAGATAATAGAAAAAAATGAATCTAAAGAAGGGTTTGATTTTAGAATATGATATATAAAAATGTAAACCTTAAAAAGAAAAAAGAGATAAATGGCCCATCGGTTGTAGCTATAAAATATGATGAAAACCTATCTAAAGATAAGAAAGTACTATATCAGGGTAGAGGTGAAATGGCCGAAAAAATTATTGATATGGCTAAGAAAAATAATATCGATATAGAGCAGGATAAAAGTCTTTTAGCTAATTTAATAGATATGGATTTAGGAAATAATATACCACCTCAACTGTATGCTGTTATATCAGAGGTGTTGTTACTTTTAGAAAAGATGGAAAAGGAACTATAAAACCTTACTTTTAAGAATGGGGGGGAATTATGAAAATAAATAAAGTTAACAGATTAAATGTAAATAAAGTTAATAATAGAACTGCAGAAAAGCCCAGTATCTCTTTTGATGCATTAATGTCTCAAAAAAAGGATGATAAAACCCTAGAGAAACTAAACAACCTTCTAAAGGATGTAAGAAAGGAAGGGAAGTTACTTGCAGATAAAAGAACTATAGATAATTTACTGAGATATAAAAAGAAAGTAAAGGAATTTATGAATGAAGCTGTTGATTATGGTTTAAAACTTGATAGGAGAGGTGGATTTAGACCTGGACGAAGATCTAGAGTTTTAAGCATCGTATCGAAAGTGGATGAAAAGTTATTGGAAGTTACAGATGCTATTGTTGATGAAGAAAAGAAGGGGCTTAATATATTAAAGTTAGTAGGCGAGATAGAGGGATTGATGGTTAATATTTACGCTTAAATTAAAGAAGAATGGGTAAAGAAGAAAGAAGAAATATAAAAATAAAGAATAGATGGGGAGATTTTACTCCCGATGGTCGTAAAATTTTAATTTATGTTGTTGGGGGATTCGTAATCCCCCAACCAATAACGTAGGGACTGAATATATTCAGTCCCCCGCCGTATGAAGAGGCGGGAAATTAATTGATAGTGAACAATTATGTAGGGACAAGGCATGCCTTGTCCCTTGGATTCAGTATAAACTTTGCTATGAAAAGTAAAGGCGGGTCACCAACTCCACAGTATTTGAATTAAGTAATAAAAAAGAATTTGGTATAAAAAATTAAATAAAAAACAGAATTAACACTATAATTGTCGTATATTATGGGGTATAATAGTACTATAAGTTGACAAGTAGGTTTAGGACATCAGGAGGATATATAAAATGCAAGGGAAAACCCATATGATAATAGGTGCGGCAGCATCAGTTACAACTGCATTAAAATACCCCATAGAAAGTGGAATAATACTTATTACAGCTTCTGTTATAGGAGCTTTGTTGCCGGATTTAGACCACCCTAATAGTAAGATAAATCAAAGCATATTATTTTTTAATAATAAAAAATTTATGATGTATTTGTTTTTTACAGTGGGGCTAGGATTAATAGTATATGATTTAAGAGTAGATAATAATATTTATAGTCTTTTAGGAGTGTCCCTTATTATAACCTCTTTATCTGGGCATAGAAGTTTTACCCATAGTATTGTGGGTATAGGATTATTTTCCACAGTAGCATATTTGTTTTCTGAAAAATACGGTATACCAGAAATTTGGATCGGTTTTACATTAGGTTATATAAGTCATTTGGTTGCAGATTTTTTTACTGTAGCAGGAATACAGTTGTTTTTTCCCGTAGAAAAAAGAGTTAAATTCCCAATAAACATAAAAACCGGTAGTATGGCGGAAAATGTTTTATTATTAATGTTAACAGTTTATATAGGATATGTTATGTTTAAATTTCCCATTATATAGGTATGTCCATATCCCCTTTAGTTTTTGATAAATTTGTAGTTGTTTAATAGGCGAAATATTATCGTCTATATAATTGTAAAGTAAACATATTTTACCTAAATAAAATATTTGACATATTAAGAAAATGGTTATATAATATATCTTGTCGTTAGATAAACTTCATAAATGAATATGTGCAGGTGTGGCGGAATTGGCAGACGCGCTAGACTTAGGATCTAGTATCTTATGATGTGGGGGTTCGACTCCCTTCACCTGTACCAATTCAAAAACCAATGGTAAAACCATTGGTTTTTTTCCTATGTCTCTATAAATATGTATATATAATTTAATATAGGAAAAAATTAGGTAATACCACCTATCAATATTACATATTATTGATATATTGGATATCGAAAATATTTATGATATAATTAATTGACTAGTTAATGTGTAATACTGATTATTATGACAAAAATGGACGAGATTGCGGTTTAATCTATTAAAAAAGTGACTTGTATCGAGTCCATACATAAATTAATAAAGTAATAAGGAGGAACGTTATAATGAATTCAACAATTACAAAAAAAGAAGGAAATACAGTTACATTAAAACTTGAAGTAGACACTAAGAAATTTGAAAAAGCAGTTCAAAAATCATACATTAAAAACAGAGGCAGATTTAACATTCCAGGTTTTAGAAAGGGAAAAGTACCTAGAAAGATTATTGAGTTAAATTATGGTGAAGGAGTATTTTATGAAGATGCAATAAACATGGTATTCCCAGAGGCCTATGAGGCGGCAATAGAAGAGCATAATTTAGAGCCTGTTGATAGACCAGAAATAGATATAGAAGAATTAGAAAAGGGAAAACCAGTAGTATTTATAGCCGAAGTAACAGTAAAGCCTGAGGTGGAACTTGGAGAATACAAAGGTATAGAAGTAGAAAAAGTAGAGTATAATGTAACAGAGGAAGATATTGAAAAAGAAATTAAAAATATTCAAGAAAGAAATGCCAGAATAATAGAGGTAGAAGATAGAGCAGCAAAAGAAGGAGACATTTTAACAATAGACTATAAGGGATCTATAGATGGTGAGCAGTTTGAAGGTGGAACTGCGGAAAATCAAAATCTTGAGATAGGTTCAGGTAGATTTATTCCAGGATTTGAAGACCAATTAATAGGCAAAAATAAAGATGAAGAAGTTGAAGTCAAAGTTACATTCCCAGAAGATTACCAAGCTGAAGATTTAGCTGGTAAAGAGGCCACTTTTGAAGTGAAAATTCATGAAATAAAAGAAAAAGAGCTTCCAGAATTAGATGATGAATTTGCTAAGGATGTAAGTGAATTTGATACATTAGATGAATTAAAAAATGATACAAAGCAAAAACTAGAAGAGCAGTCTGAGAATAAAGAAAAGGCTGAAAATGAAAATAATGTTGTAGAAAAAGTAGTAGAAAATGCAGAAATAGATGTTCCAGAGGCAATGGTAGAAAGACAAATAGATAATGAAGTAAACGACTTTAGCTATAGACTTCAATTCCAAGGTCTAAATATAGATAAGTACTTTGAATTAACAAATACTACTATGGAAGATTTAAGGGAACAAATGAAGGAAAATGCAGAGAAAGTTGTTAAAACAGATTTAGTACTAGAAACAATAGGGAAAAAAGAAGGAATAGAAGCTACAGATGAAGAAGTAGAAGAAGAGCTGGAAAAAATGGCTAAACAATATAATCAAGAAGTGGAAAAAATTAAAAAGAATATCAAAGATGGGGATTTAGATTATATCAAGATGGGTATAATTAAGAGAAAGACGGCTGAGTTTTTGGTAGAAAATGCTAAAATGTCTTAATATTATTTAGGGAGGCGCGTAATATGGCTTTAGTACCAATGGTTGTTGAACAAACCAATAGAGGAGAAAGATCATATGATATTTATTCTAGACTTTTAAAGGAAAGAATTATATTTTTAGGAGATCAAGTTAATGATGCTACTGCAAGTTTAGTAGTTGCGCAACTTTTATTTTTAGAAGCTGAGGATCCAGATAAAGATATACAACTTTATATAAATAGTCCAGGGGGATCTATAACTGCAGGAATGGCAATATATGATACAATGCAATATATAAAGCCAGATGTATCTACTATATGCATAGGTATGGCTGCAAGTATGGGAGCATTTTTACTTACTGCAGGAGCAAAGGGTAAAAGATATGCATTACCAAATGCTGAAGTTATGATACATCAGCCTTTAGGTGGAACCCAAGGGCAAGCAGAAGATATAAGGATACATGCTGAACGTATTGTGAAAATGAGAAAGAAAATGAATGAAATTTTAAGTGACAAAACTGGTCAACCATATGAAAAAGTAGAGAAAGATACCGATAGAGATAACTTCATGTCAGCTGAGGAAGCTAAAGAATATGGTATAATAGATGAAGTTATAACTTCTAGGAAATAATCTTTAAGAGAGGTGTCATAATGTCAAGATTTGATGAGAAGCAGCTAAAATGCTCTTTTTGTGGGAAGTCTCAAGAACAAGTCAAAAGATTGATAGCTGGCCCAAATGTATATATATGTGATGAATGTATAGAGCTGTGTCAAGAAATAATCGAAGAAGAGTTTGAAGATAATGAAGAATTAGAGGTTAAAAAATTATTAAAGCCAGCTGAGATTAAGGCGATATTAGATGATTATGTGATAAAACAACAAGGGGCTAAAAGATCATTAGCTGTTGCTGTATATAATCACTATAAGAGAATAAATAAAAAGCCCTCTAGTAGTGATATTGAACTTCAAAAGAGTAATATAGCGCTATTAGGGCCTACAGGGTCTGGTAAGACTTTACTTGCTCAAACCTTAGCAAGGATTTTAAATGTGCCCTTTGCTATAGCTGATGCCACTTCTTTAACAGAAGCCGGATATGTTGGTGAAGATGTTGAAAATATCCTATTAAAATTAATCCAAGCTGCAGACTATGATATTGAAAAAGCTGAAAAGGGGATTATATATATAGATGAAATAGATAAGATAGCTAGAAAATCTGAAAATCCATCTATAACAAGGGATGTTAGTGGAGAAGGTGTACAACAGGCCCTTTTAAAGATATTAGAAGGAACTGTAGCTAGTGTACCACCTCAAGGAGGAAGAAAACATCCTCATCAAGAGTTTATACAAATAGATACAACAAATATTTTATTTATAGTAGGCGGAGCATTTGACGGCATAGATAAGGTTATACAAAAAAGGATAGGTAAAAAATCCATTGGATTTGGAGCAGAGATTCAAAGTAAAGAAGTTAAGGATATAGGTACTATACTTAGACACATACAACCAGAAGATCTTCTGAAATTTGGTTTAATACCTGAATTTGTTGGAAGAATCCCTGTAATAGTAACCCTAGACCAATTAGATGAAGAAGCTTTAGTTGAGATTCTAACTAAGCCTAAGAATGCCCTTGTAAAGCAATATAAAGAGTTATTCTTGATGGATGAAGTGGAACTAGACATAGACGATGAAGCATTAAAGATAATAGCTAAAAAAGCTATGGAAAGAAAAACTGGGGCTAGAGGCTTGAGGGGTATATTAGAAGAAGTTATGCTTGATATAATGTATGATATACCATCAAGGGAAGATATTGAAAAATGTATTATAACTAAAGATACGGTGGAGAATAAAAAAGAGCCAACTTTAGTATTATCGGAAAAAAGAAAAAATAATAGAAAAGATAAAGAAGAGGAAGAAACGGCTTCATAAAAGACTGGCATTGCCAGTCTTTTATTTATCCTAATCCTTTCTACTTTTAATCAATAAAAAGTTATAGATAGATTCCCAATAAAAGGTTATAGATAGATTCTCAATAAAAAGTTATAGATAGATTCTCAATAAAAAGTTATAGATAGATTCTCAATAAAAAGTTGTTGGGAGATGTACAATAAAAAGTTGTTGGGGGATTCGTAATCCCCCAACTTATTCTTGGATAAAAAAACTCCCTTAGACGAAAGATAATAGTATAACTATTACTAAGGGAGTGAATATTTTGGGAAGCATATTTTTTATTGTTCAATTTTTCTTTGCTATAGTGATAGGTTTATATTTTTTAAACTTACTTAGAAAGCAAAAAGAAGAAAAGAATGCAACGACTAAGGAGTCAAAAAAAGAGATGGAAAGGTTACGGGAACTTAGGAATATAAGCTTGACAGTGCCTTTGTCTGAAAAAACTAGACCATCAAGTTTTAAAGATATAATAGGACAACAAGAGGGAATAAGAGCCCTTAGGGCTGCCCTATGTAGTCCAAATCCCCAACATGTTTTGATATATGGTCCTCCTGGGGTAGGAAAAACTGCCGCAGCAAGACTTGTATTAGAAGAAGCAAAGAAAAATAAATTTTCTTCATTCTCTAAAAGTGCAAAGTTTGTTGAAATGGATGCTACAACCTTAAGATTTGATGAGAGGTCTATTGCAGATCCCCTAATAGGGTCAGTACATGATCCTATATATCAAGGAGCAGGACCTCTAGGCCAATCGGGGGTACCACAACCGAAACCTGGTGCTGTTACAAAGGCCCATGGTGGAATATTATTTTTAGATGAAATTGGAGAGTTACATCCCATACAATTGAATAAACTTTTAAAGGTTTTAGAGGATAGAAAAGTATTTTTAGAAAGTGCTTACTATAACTCAGAGGATAAGAAAGTTCCATCCCATATCCATGATATATTTAAAAGTGGACTTCCTGCGGACTTTAGACTTGTAGGTGCTACAACAAGATTGTCATCTGAATTGCCCCCAGCACTTAGATCTAGATGTGTAGAAATATATTTTAGAAGTCTAGAACCTGAAGAAATAGGGACTATTGCAAAAAATGCAGCAGATAAAGGATGTTTTAAGATTGAAGATAAGGCCATTGAAAAAATAAAACAGTATGCAAAAAACGGAAGAGAAGCAGTGAATATAGTACAAAATGCAGGAGGATTATGCTTATTAGATGGTAAACATAATATTAAATTAGAAGATATAGAATGGGTAATACACAGTGGAAGGTATACACCTAGAATGGATAGAAAAATATATGACAAACCAGAAATAGGATTAGTAAATGGTTTAGCAGTTACTGGAGCTAATACCGGTTCATTAATAGAAATAGAGGCACTATCAACTTTAGTATTAAAGAAGGGGACAGGTAAAACATCTGTTACAGGAATAGTAGATGAAGAGGAGATGTCATCTTCAAATAAAAAGCTAAAGAGAAAGAGTACAGCTAAAAGTTCCGTTGATAATGTTATGACTGTCCTTAGAAATCACTTTAATATAGAACCATCTAATTATAATATACATCTTAACTTTCCTGGGGGAATTCCAATAGATGGACCATCGGCGGGTATAGCCATAACCTGTGCTCTGTACTCTAGTATTAAAGGAATACCAGTAGATAATAAGATTGCTATGACTGGGGAAATATCTATTAGAGGAAAGGTAAAACCTATAGGGGGAGTAGTGGAAAAAATTGAAGCTGCAAAAAAAGCAGGCTGTACAAGGGTTATAATTCCTAGGGATAATTATCAAAAAAGATTTGATAATGAAAAAGACATTGAGATTATCCCTATAGAAAATATAGATGAGATAATAACATATGCAATGTTAGAAAAGAATAATGCCGATGTTATAAAGGGAGATAATAATTTAAATGAAGAAGTATTGGTGGCTAAAGGAGTAGAATTAGAGTAGGCTGTTATATACCATCCTTAAGGGCTAGAGAAAATAATAAAAAATGTCCGCCAGTCCTCGGATTTGGAAAATATAAAGAAACAGTCAAAAATAGAATTCCAAACTCACTACGTTCAGACAGTGGAATTCTAAACGATTTTCTCCTTTATTCTATATTTTCACAAATCCTGGGGGATGGCTCCCATTTTTTATTATTTTCTCTAAACGGATTTATGTAGAATTAGAGTAGGCTGTTATATAGCAGCCTGTTTTTGTTGAAAAAGGATGGAATATGGAATAAAATATAATATGTAATGGTTTTAAATTACAGTAAACACTATATTAAACTTTGGGGGAAATTATATGCTAGCTAGCATTGTAAGGGGGATGTTGTTTTTATTACTAATAGCCATAATATTGAAACAATATATATTATTTTGGGTCTTATTAGGACAAACTAAATTGAAGGCTTTCAAATATATTTTACCGATAATGGAGATATTATTATTATTGTTCATGGATGAATTATTTCTATTACCTACAATAACTATTTTTTTAATATTAGTATATAAAGATAGGGGAAATGGTGATGAGATATTAAATTATTATAGATTAAATAATGATAGGTTTAAACCAGATTTAAATAATTTAGTTAAAGTTATAGTTTTATCTCCAATAATAATTCTTATTACATACACTATAAGTTCCATATTTTTTTCCCATATGGAATTAGAATTATCAGATACCACTAAAGTAGTACAATATAACAAACAATATATTGACTATATCATATGGTTTGGGTTAATATGTATAATAGCACCTGTAATAGAGGAATTTACTTTTAGAGTATTAATATATGACAGTTGGTTATCAAAAAAATTCCATAAAAGAATTTCAGCTGTTATTATATCTTCACTAATATTTTCACTTACCCATTTTGATATTGGGTTGTCTTTCTATACCTTCATTAGTGGCATTGTGTTATGCTTTATATATGATTACTTTGGGTATATTAGCACTGTAGTTTTACATGTTCTTATTAATATATATGCCTTTTTAGGATTAATGGGTATAATAGTAAAAGGAAAAACAAAATTAATATTCTTGGTTATAGATTTAATAATACTAGTAATAATAACATTGAATAGTAGAAAAATAGATTTTAAAACTTAATTTGTGTAGAAATACATATAGATAAGGTTATAAAAGGAGTTGATACTATGGATAATATAGAAAATAAAAACGAAAAGAGAACTATGCCTTTAATACCACTTAGGGGAATATCGATATTTCCTTATATGGTAATACATTTTGATGTAGGTAGAGACAAATCGGTTAATGCCCTTGAAGAGGCAATGGTAAATGATTCCCTTATATTTTTGACATCACAAAAAGAGGCGAAGGTTGATATGCCAACCCCGGATGACTTTTATCATGTTGGTACGGTTTGTAAGATTAAGCAAATGCTAAAACTACCTGGAGATACAGTAAGGGTATTAGTAGAAGGTGTTAATAGAGGTAGGGTCCTAGATATTATAAAAGAAGAACCATACTTTGAAGTTCAATTAGAAGAACCTTTTTATGATGAAGAGGTGGAAAAGGATAAAGAACTTGATGCTATAATGAGAATGGTTGTAGATAGTTTTGAAGAATATATTGCTGCAGGAAATAAAGTATCTCCAGAGACTTTAATAACTGTAGAAGAAATAGAAGAACCTGGTAGGCTGGCCGATGTAATAGCATCATATATACAACTTAAACCTGAAAATAGACAAAAAATATTAGAAGCTTTTGAGCCATACGAAAGGTTAGAAAAGTTACATGTGATATTAAAGGAAGAATTAGAAGTACTAAAAATAGAGAAAACAATAAGTCAAAGAGTAAAAAAGCAAATAAATAAGGTTCAGAAAGAGTATTACCTAAAGGAACAAATGAAGGCTATTCAAAAAGAATTGGGAGAAGAAGAAGGCATACTACAAGAGGTAGAAGAGTACAAAGAAAAAATTGGAGAAATAGATTTACCCGATGAAGTTAAAGAAAAGGCATTAAAAGAAGTGGATAGACTATTAAAAGTATCTCCATCATCGGCAGAAAGTGGAGTTATAAGAACCTACTTAGATTGGATAGTAGACTTACCTTGGGATAAGGAAACTAAGGATAGAGTGGATATTAAAAAGTCTAGGAAAATACTTGATGAAGATCACTATGGACTTAAGGATGTTAAGGAAAGAATACTGGAATATATAGCAATAAGGAAGTTAGCTAAAAGTATGAAGGGACCTATATTATGCTTAGTGGGACCTCCTGGAGTTGGTAAAACCTCAATAGCTAAGTCGATAGCTAGGTCTCTAAAAAGAGAATTTGTTAGAATGTCCCTTGGTGGAGTGAGGGATGAAGCTGAAATAAGGGGACATAGAAGAACCTACGTTGGAGCCATACCGGGAAGAATAATATCTTCTATAAAAAAGGCGAACTCTAAAAATCCAGTATTTCTATTTGATGAAATAGATAAAATAAGTAGTAACTTTAGAGGAGATCCTGCTTCAGCATTACTAGAAGTTTTAGATCCTGAACAAAATAGTACCTTTACAGATCATTTCTTAGAGGTTCCCTTTGATCTTTCTAAAGTAATGTTTATAACTACGGCTAATAGTTTAACACCTATACCAAGGCCCCTTTTAGATAGAATGGAAGTTATAAGAATATCAGGATATACTGAAGAAGAAAAATTAAATATATCTAAGAAATATTTAATACCTAAACAATTGAAGGAACATGGATTAAAGGAAAAGAACTTAAAAATATCAGATAATACTATTGCAAATATTATAAATAACTATACTAGAGAATCAGGAGTTAGAAACTTAGAAAGAAATATAGCTAAAGTATGTAGAAGGTCAGCTAAGCGAATAGTCGAAGAGAATAAAAAGACAATTAGGGTTAATAGTTCCAATCTTAAAAAATATTTAGGAGTATCGAGATATAGACATGAAAAGGCTGGAGAGAAACATCAGATTGGTATAGCTACAGGCCTTGCATGGACAGCTGTAGGTGGAGAAACATTATCTATAGAGGTTACACCTATGAAGGGGACAGGTAAACTTCAGCTTACAGGACAACTTGGGGATGTTATGAAGGAATCTGCTAGGGCTGGAGTAAGTTATATAAGGTCAAAGGTAGAGGAATTAGAAATTAGTGAAGATTTCCATAAAGAACAAGATATACACATTCATGTCCCAGAAGGGGCTATACCTAAAGATGGTCCATCGGCCGGTATAACAATGGCCACAGCCGTAATATCAGCACTATCTAAAAGGCCAATAAATAGGAAAGTAGCCATGACAGGGGAAATAACCCTTAGGGGTAGAGTCTTACCAGTTGGAGGAATAAAAGAAAAGGTATTAGCAGCAAACAGAGCAGGGATAGAAAAGATATTATTACCTTGGGATAATCAAAAAGATATGGAAGAAGTATCCGATAAGGTGAAAAAGAAGGTAGAATTTGTGTTTGTAAAAACAATGGATGAAGTACTTAAACATGCCCTAGTAAATGAGGATGATAATAATGAAAATAAATAAGGCAGAAATGCTAGCTACTATAGTAAATCCCAGCCAGTATCCAGATGAGTCCCTGCCGGAAATAGCATTTGCAGGGAGGTCAAATGTGGGCAAGTCCTCCCTTATAAATGCATTGACAAATAGGAAGAAGATGGCTAGAACTAGTGGTCAACCAGGTAAGACCCAGACCTTAAACTTTTATGATATCAATGATAGTTTTAGATTTGTGGATTTGCCTGGATATGGATATGCTAGAGTTTCTCAAAAAGAAAGGGAAAAATGGGGTAAGATGATAGAAACATTTTTAACCATGAGAAAAAATCTTATAGAGGTGGTACTACTTTTAGATATAAGACATACTCCAGGGGAGCATGATAAATTAATGTATGACTGGATAAAATCCTTTGGTTATAATGGAATTATAATAGCAACCAAGGCAGATAAGATATCTAGGGGAAAAAGGGATAAGCATATATCAGCGATACAAAAGAAGTTGGGAGTTGAGAATAGGGATTTTATAGTTCCTTTTTCCGCCACTAAAAAGACTAATAAGGATAAGGTCTGGGATGTTATTGAACAGATACTTATTGTAAATGATAAATTATAGAACAACCTTTGGATGAGTTGGAAGTTACTTATACAGCTAATAATTGACAATTGACAATGGACAGTTGACAGTTTAAGGGACAAATCGGCTTCAGCCAATTTGAGATATAATATTTTACGAACAGAGTGAGTAAAATTACTTTAAATTGTCAATTGTCAACTATCCATTGTCAATTATATTGATTAGAGGAGAATTCATAATATCTAAATCCAAGTTCCCTTAAAACAATTCAATATCATCAAAAAGATACTCAAGATACCCATCTCCACAATGGGATACCAGCAACTCTAAGTTTAAAATACCATCATAATTATTATTTTTTAAGAACTCTACTTCTCTATTAAAATCAATATCACTATTTTTAATAGAGAAATGGGATTTATTATTATTTAGATCTATACCATGGATATGGGTATAGATTATTTTATTTAAGAAGTCATCATTTAATGGTGGTTCATGGGGATAATAGTTCATAGTATCATGGGTTATATCCCAACATACTCCCAATCTATTACTATTAAAATCATTAACAATCTTAAATATATCTTCTCTAGTATCTCCTATTACTCTAGATTGTTCCTTTCTTAAAGTTTCTAGAGCTAAAGATATGTTAATATTTTTTCTAGATAAAAAGTTTAATATCCAGTCTATAAAAGAAAGCATATTATAAATACCTTTATTAAAACTCTCAATGTTATTGTAGTTTGCTCCATGAACTACAATTATTGATTTTTTAGATATTAATTGTTCTATTTCCTCTATTATACTTAATAATGAAACATACTTTTCCTTGACCTTAGTTTCGTGCTCTTTAAAATTCATTATTTCATATAAATTATTATCTGCAAAATAGGGTATATGGTAGTTTATATCGACACTATAATCATTAGCAACCTTTGCGATATCTAAGTATTTTTTAACATCAATTATATTTTTATCAGGACTTAACTCTATACTAGATACACCTATTTCACTAGCTTTAGATAGTAATTTGTTTATCTCAATTTTATTTAATATTTTTTCATCAAATGTAAAACCTAATTTCATAGGAAATCTCCTTTCTCCACTAAATTCCTATACGTATGTCCTGGGTATATTCAAGACAATTTTAAATATAGTATAGTGCAATAGTAAAATTTAGTTGCTGGGGGATTCGTAATCCCACAGCTTATTTTGTCATAATAGGTCTTCTAGAAGAAGACCTAAGGGATTCAATGTATTGAATCCCTACATAAATTTATGGATTTACCAATTCCTTGCTCTCTGCACATTGCACCCTGCACTGAATAAAGAAGCACCAAAGGTACCTTTGTTCCATAATATGTTTGACTATAAATGCACACTAAGATATAATCAGATTGTCGAAATATAACTATAGATTCCTATTTTACATACTAAAGATAAGGGCTGATAATATATGAATATATTAAAAATATACAAAGACAAAATAGAAGAGATAAAAAGTAATACCTCTGCTTTAAGTATAATATTAGTAGGGTCAGCTGTAAATACTAGAGATGAAGATTTTGATAAATTAAAAGATATAGACATGTTTATTATTACTAATGATAATAGCTTCCAAAGGGAAGTTGTTAATATCGATAATATTGAATTTGATATATCCTATATGCCAAAGAATTTATTAAAAATAGGTATAGAGGAAAAATGGCCTTTTTTAATAAATGCATTAAGTAAATATAAAATTATATATAATAAGATTGATGATATGGAATTATTATTGGAAAAAATAAGCTATATTTATAAGAAAGGTCCCGATTCAATGGACAGACAAGAGGTAGACTATATCAGATTTAATTTGTTTCAAAAATTTGAAGATATGATGGTTAGACGAGAAGATGAGGTTAACTTTCAGTTTCTTGTTCACAGTCTATTAAATGATATTCTTATTGCATATTTAAAAATAAATAATATTTGGATACCCAAGGATAAAAAGATATTAGCTGTAATTAAGAAAAATGATAATGATCTATATAATATGTGTAAGAACTTTATATTAGAGTATAAACAGGATAGAAAGATAATATTATTAGATAAAATATTAAGCTATGTACTAATGCCTGTTGGAGGTAGATTAAAATATTGGGAAAAGGGTAACTTTCCATTAAAATAAATAATTGGAGGGATATTATGAGAAATATAAACTATAGATTCCATAGAAAAATAGAAGTAGATTGTGGTAAATATAAATTTAACTTTGGAAAAAGGACTTACATAATGGGAATATTGAATGTGACTCCCGACTCTTTTTCCGATGGTGGGGATTTTTATGATGTGGACAAGGCAATAGAACATGCAAAGTTAATGGTAGAAGAGGGTGCCGATATAATAGATATAGGTGCAGAGTCTACTAGACCTGGTTCTGATGAAGTATCGGCAGAAGAGGAAATGAAAAGACTAAGACCAGTACTAGAAAGACTTGTGGCTGAAATTGGTGTACCTATATCTGTTGATACATATAAAGCATCGGTTGCAGAGGAAGCATTAAAAATAGGAGTCCATATGATAAATGATGTATGGGGTATGCAAAGAGATAAAAATATGGCAAAGGTTATAGCTAAATATAATGTACCAATAGTTGCTATGCATAACCAAAATGGAACAGAATATAGAAAAGACATAATGGATGAAATATGTGACTTCTTTAGAAAAACAGAAAAGCTAGCTATGGAGGCTGGAGTAGATAGGGATAAGATAATATTAGACCCAGGAATAGGCTTTGGAAAAACTCCTGAACAGAATATGATTGTAATGTCTAGGTTAGGGGAGTTAAATGACCTAGGATATCCTATACTATTAGGAACATCGAGAAAATCAATGATAGGGAAAATACTAGATTTACCTCCTAAAGAAAGGGTTGAAGGAACCCTTGCCACTACAGTTATGGGAATAACCCAAGGGGTAGATATAGTAAGGATACATGATGTTAAAGAAAATGTTAGAACAGCTAAAGTAACAGATGCTATAGTTAGGAGTGAAAATTGTTGGATAAAATAATAATGAAAAACTTAAGTTTTTATGGATATCATGGGGCATTAAAAGAAGAAAATGTATTGGGACAGAAATTTTTTATAGATATTGACATGTATGTTGATTTAAAAAATGCTGGAAAGTCTGATGATGTTAATGATACGGTTCATTATGGTATAGCCTATGATATAGTAAAGGACGTAGTAGAAAATAAAAGATTTAACTTAATAGAAGCCCTAGGAGAAAATATAGCCCAGGAATTACTTAATAAATTCAATACTATATCCGAAGTTAATGTATTAATAAGAAAACCAGAGGCCCCAGTAAATGGCATATATGACTACTTTGGAGTAGAAATAAGGAGAGGGAGAAATGACTAGGGCATATTTAGGTATAGGAAGTAATATTGGTGATACAAAAAAGCATATAGAAGATTCAATAGAGATGTTACGGAATAATAAAAAAATAGAGGTTATTAAAATATCATCTAAATATGAAACAGAACCCATTGGGTATACTGATCAAGATTGGTTTTTAAATGTTGTTGTTGAAATAAAAACTGAATTAGAGCCCTATGAATTGCTCAAGTATTGTAATTATATTGAAGATGAATTAAAAAGAAAAAGAATAATAAGATGGGGCCCGAGAACAATAGATGTGGATGTATTACTTTATGGTGATTATACATCAGACGACGAAAAGCTAACAATTCCCCATCCAAGGATGACCGAAAGGGCCTTTGTAATGATACCTCTATATGAAATAGCAAAGGATATAAAGGTAAATGGGGAAGATATAAAAACTATAGTGGATAGATTGGAAGACCAAGAAATAAAGAAATTATAAAACACGACCCCAAAGGGGTCGTGTTTTTCTCTGCACCCTGTACTATGTACTCTGCACTTTTTTTAGTCTTGTTTTTCAAACATATCTTTTCCAACACCACATATTGGGCATACCCAATCATCAGGTATATCTTCAAAGGCTGTACCTGGTTCTATACCTCCATCTGGATCTCCTACCTCTGGGTCATAAACATATCCACAAGGAATGCATACATATTTATCCATAACAAAAACTCCTTTCATTTTATAATTATCATATATAACTAGATAATACCCAAGAAATTGCAATTTTAAACTTAAAAAAATAATATTTTGAAATATTATTTCAGTTAAATTACCAGATGGCTAGTCTATATTTCAGTTGTTATAAAACTCTATTTCAGTTGTTATAAAACTCTATTTCAGTTGTTATGAAACCTTATTTTACTTGTTATGAAACCCTATTTTAGCTGTTATAAAACTCTACTTTAGTTGTTGGGGGATTCTACTCTGGTTGTTGGGGGATTCGTAATCCCCCAACTAATTTTAAACAAAAACCATTATTTATAAGATTATACACATAAATTATGGGTAAAATACTATATAGAAAGGGAAATGTGAAATTTTCAAGAAAATATGCTATACTGAAAAATATGGATGTTTTCATATTATTATATACTATAACAATTTAGGTGGGTGTGATTCTAGTGAGTATTATTATTAATAAATCAATATGTAGTGATTTATCTCAGATTAAATCATTTTTAGAAAATATATTAAAACAAATAAATGAAGATATTAATGATGACACACTATTATTTGACATAAAGTTGATATTACATGAATTAGTTGCCAATGGTGCAATACATGGGAATAGAAATGATGTAAATAAAAATATAGATTTATATTTAGAACTTGATAATGATCATATAAAGATAGAAGTTACCGATGAAGGACTAGGATTTTATTATGATAAGAATAAATATAATCCAATGGAGTTAAAGTGTAATGGAAGGGGTTTAGTTATTGTAGATGGATTAAGTGATGAGTTTTATGTAAATAAAAATAAAGCAGTTTGTATAAAATATTTATAACTCTCAAAAAAAGAGAGTTTATCTTTTGTATATTTAAGTTATTTAGAAAAGACCTTATGGGCAATTAATATAGTCTGATAGCAGGTTATAACTATATTATCTATGATATCTTTTCTCTTTTCTTCATCTGACTTATTAGAAAAACAAATCTTTTCAACTCTACTTAGCCATTTGCTTACTAAAGGCTCATATTTATTGTGGAATGTATTAATATACTCTTTTGGTATACTTTTCTTTTTAAGGTCAACTTCCATTTCTTTGGCTTCTGTTTTGATGATAGACATTATTTTATAGTATAAATGTTCATTGCCAGAAGTTCCATTATATTTGAAGACTTTGTTAATTTGTAGCGCAATATCCTTCCAAAGATTAAATCGAATTTTTAATAAATCTTTAACATCCTTATCATCAAATAGAGGGAGTTGATATTTTATAATATCACTTATTTCTGATATATCCTTTTCATTTTTTCTTCCAACCTTTATAACTTTACTTAATCCTGGAATTTTTAAATTATTAATTAAAAAAGTTATAAAGTTTGAAGGCAGTGGTACCCCTAACATTGTTAAATTTTCTAATATACTAACTGTTTCAGTAACTTCTAAAAAAGCTACTATAAGTCTAGAAAAAAGAGTTGTTTGAACTATTGTTATTACCCCGATTTCCAAAAGTTTAACAGTAAAAATAGCTGTTGAATAGGTTATTATCTTTTTTAGTAATTTACATAAGCCTTTACTACTAAATCTACCATATCTTAAAGCAACAGCTAATCCAGTTAGAGTATCAACTATGATCAAAGTCAAAAGTACTATATAGGATATATCAATATGGTTATAAAAACTTTCTAAAAAGGCAACTATTCCTGAAATGAAAGATAATTCTAATAAATAACTAAGTCTGTTCATAATTCTATCCCCAATACATAATTAATATACTGTCCTAATACATAGTATGTATTAAATTTTATTTTGATAAAAATTTCTGTTAAATGGAACTTTTAAGTTTTCAAACCGTCTATATTTATATATAAGATATTTATCATTGAATGTCTATTAAATTTTTAATTATCTATTGGGGGAATTACCAGTTTTTTATCAGTTGTTAGAAGGACTTGTGAGCCCTAAACTTAGAACTCAAATATAAGGAGGAGTATTATGAAACGTGTAATATCTTTATTACTTATCACTATGATGACGATAACTATATTATTGCCATCACAAATCATAGCCAATGATGGTTATGATAAAGAACTTAAGGAAGCTATACTAAAGGCAAAGAAACTATTTAATATTACAGCTGACTATGATGAGTTTGATTATAATATTAATAGCAACAATGGAGATACTGAATATTATTTAAGGTGGAGCGATACTAAAAGTCAGTTGGGAGAAATAAGTGTAAGGATTAACAATAATGGAAAAGTAACAAGTTATAACAGTTATAAACCTGACTCTTCACAAGAAACTCCTAAGTTAGCAGAGATCAGTAAAAGTGATGCCCTTAAAAAGGCAAAGGAATTTGTAAAAAAAGTAAGACCAGATTTAGTAGATAAAATTAAATATGAGGAGAATAATAGACCATTAAATATTAACAGCAAATACTATAACTTAAAGTTCCATAGGGTAGAAAATGAAGTGCCTTATTATGAAAACAATTTACAAATATCTGTTAATAACTATACAGGAGAAGTGCAGAGATTCAGTAGCAATTGGAATGAAAATATAAGTTTTGATAGCAAAGCAAATATTATATCAATTGATAAGGTAAAGGAGATCTATAAAGAAAAATTAGGATTAGACCTAGTATATAAATTTAAATATGACAATGACCAGTATATACCCTATATTGTATATACTACATTAGAAAAGGGAATTATAGATGCTAAAACAGGAGATATAATTGATGATTATGGTTATTTATATAGAAATATAACTGAAGAGGATAAGGCTAATATGGCTTCTAAATATGGCCTTGATCCTAAGGAAAAGGAAGCTATTGAAAATGTTAAGGGACTTATATCTAAAGAAAAGGCGGAAAAAATAGCTAGGGACTTCTTTAAACTAGATGATAAAACAAAACTTTCATATAGTAGGCTATATACTAATTGGAGAAATAATGATGACTATATATGGAGACTATCTTTTGAGAAAAAAGATAATGGAAAACACACTAGCTTAAATGTTACTCTAGATGCAAAGTCAAAAGACATATTATCATTTAATAAATATTATCCAAAGGATGATAATAAAAAAGTTAAATACAATAAAGAAGAGTCTCTAAAAATAGCTAAAGAATTTATAAAAGAAATGGAGCCAGATAAGTTTGATAGAGTAGAATATGTTAAAAGAGAAGTACCGGAAATCAGACCTCTAGAAGAGAAAGAAAAGCCATTGGCATATAGATTTAACTTCATAAGAAAAGAAAATGGAGTATATGTATCGGAAGACGGATTTAATATAACTATAGATACAACTTCAGGGGAAATTGGATCCTACAGTCATAAATGGTATAAAGATAAACTGCCAATTGAATCTGATTTAGAAAAGGTTATTAAACTAGACAAAGCCTATGATATATTATTTGATGAGATAGGATTAGAATTGGTTTATAAATCTAAAGATAATGACTATATTTATCGTAGTGAAGTGACATCTAAAGGAAAGATGGCAAAATTAGTATACTCAGTGAAAAAAGATAAACCCCTTAATATAGATGGAATTACAGGAGATATATTGTATAGTGATGGAGAATCATATAAAGAAAATAAAATAATAAGTTATACTGATATAGATGATAGTAAAGCTAAATCTAAGATAGAAGTATTGGCACAATATGGAATAGCACTTCCTGGAGATGAATTTAAGCCCAACCAAGAAATAAAACAGAGAGAATTATTGTATTTATTGGCTAAAGCTAAAGGATACTACATTCCAGAGTTTCAGGATGATGACAAATTTGATGAAGTTTTATATGACAGGCTGATAAGTACAAATATTATAACAGCAAAAGAAAAGAATCCAGAGAAAAGTGTAACAAAAGAGGATACTATAAAATATATTATAAGATTTTTAGGCTATGATAAAGTTGCATCATTACAGGGAATATACAAATTGGAATTCCATGATGTAAAGGAAATAGACCCTAATCTTATAGGTCATATAGCTTTAGCTAAAGGGTTGGATATAATAAATTTAGAGGATGGAAATTTAAACCCTAAAGCTCAAATAACTAGGGAAGGGGCTTGTATATTAATATATAATTATTTAAATATAAGCTCTTAAATCATATCGACATTATTCAATATAAAAAGACAAAAAATGTAAGGGTGTTGCCAAATATGCTAAAAAAACGACCAGTTTTCAAATATATGTTGAATATAATTTTCTAAAGTGTACAATATAGTTACAGGGACTTTATATCCCCCTAGATTAGATAAATTTAGAAGAAATATTGGAATCAGTCCCTTAAAAAAATTATTATGATTTAAACCCCATTTTTCGTAATAAACCAAAGGGCTCCCTTATATAAGGGAGCCCTTTGGTTTATATAAATTCTGCTACCTTACACCGAACAAATGGACATCAAAAGTGCCGTTGTTCTAAGTTGACAAAAAAACTTATATTAACTATAATGAAGGTAACTTTAAAAACTGAATATCTTTGTGGTACTTTTCTTAGAAAAGTTTAAAAGGGAAAGAGGTCAAAATCCTCTACAGCCCCCGCTACTGTGATCAGGGATGAAATCTTCTATTACCACTGGTGATACTGGGAAGGAGAAGAGAGTAAAGTGAACTGTAAGTCAGGAGACCTGCCATAAAGAACAGGGATACAATTACTTCGGAGGGAAGTATGTAGTATATTCATTTGATGAATAACACATAGAAACCTTCCTATGTGTTTTTTTGTTTTTTGAAATTGAGGGTCAAATATATGGGGGTAAAGAGTTGGCGAATAGACTTAACTGTTTTTATTTTCAATAAATACAAAGAAATACAACTATTACAACTATTACAACAAGAATGGGGATGATCTTTTGGCTAAAAATATTATGTTTCAAGGAACAGCTTCTTCAGTAGGGAAGAGCTTATTATCTGCGGGCTTATGTAGAATATTAAATAACCATGGATATAATGTGGCACCCTTTAAGTCTCAAAATATGGCCCTTAATTCCTTTGTTACTAAGGAGGGAAAGGAAATGGGTAGAGCCCAGGCAGTTCAAGCGGAATCTGCAAGGGTAGAGCCTAGAGTTGATATGAATCCAATACTTTTAAAACCAACCAGTAATGTGGGGAGCCAAGTCATATTAAATGGTGTAGTTTATAAGAATATGAAGGCTATGGATTATTATAAAAAAAAGCCGGAGTTTAAAAAATATATTATTGATGCGTACCAAAATCTAGACAATAACTTCGACTGTGTAGTTATTGAAGGGGCTGGAAGTCCTGCAGAAATAAACTTAAGGAAAAATGACATAGTAAATATGGGTTTAGCTGAGATGATTGATTCCCCAGTTATACTTGTGGGGGACATAGATAGAGGTGGAGTTTTTGCATCTATATATGGAACTATAATGCTTATGGCTGAAGAGGAAAGAGCAAGAATAAAAGGTTTTATTATCAACAAATTTAGAGGAGATGTTAAAATCTTAGAGCCTGGTATAAAAATGATAGAAGAGAAGATAAATATACCATGTCTGGGTGTAGTTCCATATATGGATGTAAATATTGATGATGAGGATAGTGTAACAACTAGATTTGATAATAAAAACAGTGGAGAGATTAATGTAGGAATCATAAGGCTTCCATATATATCGAATTTTACAGATTTTTCTCCCTTAGAAATAGAAAAGGATTTAAATGTTAAGTATATAAAAAATACAGAAGAGCTAAAGGATATGGATATGATAATAATCCCAGGGAGTAAAAACACAATAAAAGATGCAGAATACTTATTTAACAATGGGTTTGATAGAGAAATATATAGAAAAAGACGTAAGGGAGTACCTATTATAGGGATATGTGGTGGTTATCAAATACTAGGTAGGGAAATAGTAGATCCATATTTAGTGGAATCTGATTTAAATAGAATAAATGGACTATCAATATTAGATATAAAAACAACAATGTTAAAAAATAAGACCACAACTCAAACTAAAGGGGAATTTATTGTAGATTCACCAGTATTTGATGATAAAGGAGATATAGTTACCGGTTATGAAATACATATGGGAGAAACGGAAATGTTAGGGGAAAGCTCCCATATATTAAGGCTTGAAGATGGTAGATTAGATGGTGCAATTAGTGAAGATGGAACTGTTATTGGAACATACCTACATGGAATATTCGATAATGACAATTTTAGAAAAAATATAATTAAATTTTTAAAGAAACAAAAGGGAATAGAATGCAGTGATGAGTCTTTAAGCTATTATGAATTAAAGGAAAAAGAATATGATAAACTGGCTGATAATATGGAGAAAAATATTAATATAAATAAAATAAAAGAAATAATGGGGTTATAAAATGAAGGAAGTATATATAATAGTTATTGCAATAATTTTAGACTTTGTTTTAGGGGATCCCCCAAATTGGCCCCATCCAATAAGGTATATAGGATGGATTATAAAAAGGTATGAAAATTTAATAAGAAAACAAAAACTAATCAATTTAAAAATAGGTGGATTTTTTCTAACGGGATTAAGTATTATCACAGTTACATTTATAGTGGGAGGGATATTATACTTATCTAAACTGATTCACCCAGTAGTCTACTATATAGTAGGAACTTATTTAGCATATACTTCCCTTGCCACTAAGTGTTTAGATATTGAAACTAAAAAGGTATATTATGCAATAAAAAATAATGATATTAAAAAGGGGAGAAAGATGCTTTCCTATTTAGTTGGAAGGGATACAGAAACCCTTACAGAGAAACAGGTGATAAGGGGAGCCATTGAAACCGTAGCAGAAAATACTATAGATGGGGTTCTAGCTCCAACATTTTATTTAATCCTTGGTTTATACTTGGGAGTACCTATAGAAATGGTATTTATGTATAAGACAATAAACACCCTAGATTCAATGGTGGGGTATATACAAAAACCCTATAGAGATATAGGATATGCATCGGCTAAACTTGATGATATGGCAAATTTTATTCCTGCTAGACTGGGGAGTTTAATTATGCTAATAGCTGGAATAATCCTTAGATATGATTTCAACAATGGATCTAAAATGCTGTTAAGGGATAGGAAAAATCACAAAAGCCCCAACTGTGCTTATCCAGAAAGTGCAGTGGCAGGATTACTTAACATACAACTGGGGGGGACAAACACATATTTTGGAGAAACCCTTTATAAACCTACAATAGGAGACGATAACGTTACTTTACAAAACGACCATATTTTAAAAACTATTAGGATAATGTATGTTTCCCAGATATTATTGGGACTATTAGTTCTGATAGTAAGATAGGAGAGGTTAAATGAATAAGCATGGTGGATATTTTGGAGAAAATAGGAAGGATATATTAGATTTTAGTGTAAATGTAAATCCACTAGGAGCATCTGATAAACTATATGACCATATTAAAAAGAATTTAAAAAGTATAATAACATATCCAGAGATTGATGGTGAAAGCCATAAAAAGATGCTGTCAAATCACCTTAATATAAAGGACAATAATATAATATTAGGAAACGGAGCAACAGAGCTTATATATTTATTTGCAAGGGCTACTAAACCCCAAAGAGTCCTTATAATAGAGCCGACATTTACTGAATATAAAAGGGGATTTAGACTAGCAGGAAGTGATATATTTAGTTATATTTCCGAGGAAATAAATGATTTTAAGATAAATAAAGACACACTATTGAATAAAATAAATAAATTAAAACCGGATGTTGTAGTATTATGTAATCCTAATAACCCAACAGGGATTTTTACCAATAAAAATGATATAAAGCCAATACTTAATAAAATAAATGATATAAACTCCTATTTATTTGTTGATGAATCCTTTATAGATTTTGTAGATAAGGAATCCTATATAGAGTTAATAGATAAAAATAATCTTTTTATCCTTAGATCTATGACTAAATTTTATGCAATACCAGGTCTTAGGTTAGGGTATGGTCTAGGAGGTAGTAAACTAATAAATAAATTAAATGAAAATAAGGAACCTTGGACTTTAAACAGTTTAGCATTAAACAGTTTAGAAATTATATTAAAGGATAATGAATATATGGATAAAACATTAGATTGGTATAATAGAGAAAAAAAGTTTTTATGGAAAGAACTTAATAATATAAAAAATATAAAAGTCTTTTATGGTGAGGCAAATTTCTTTTTAATTAAATTAAAGGAATTGGAAGGACAGGAGCTAAAAAAATTATTAATAGAAGAAGATATATATATAAGGACATGTGAAGACTTTGATGGATTAGATAAAAGCTATATAAGAACCACAATAAGAAGTCATAATGAAAATGTAAAGCTTATAGAGACTTTAAAAAAAATCCTAGGGGAGTAATATAATGAAAAATATAATAAATATCGAAAATTTAAGTTTTAAATATACCACTGAAGATATACTTAAGAGTTTAAATTTGAATGTATCAAAGGGAAGTTTTATAAGTATATTAGGACCAAATGGATCTGGAAAAACAACCCTTCTTAAAAATATATGTAATATATTAAAACCCTATAAAGGGAAAATATTCATAGATAATAAAGAAATAAATAGCATAAAGGAAAAGGACTTAGCTAAAAAGCTTGCAGTTGTACACCAAGGAACAGATTTAGAGTTTGATTTTACTGTGTATGATGTTGCCATGATGGGCAGATATCCCTACCTTAATAGATTTCAATCTGAAGGAGAAAGAGATAAGGCTATAGTAAAAGAAGCTTTGATAAATACATCTACTTGGCATTTAAGGGATAAAGGAATAAATGAAATAAGTGGTGGAGAAAGACAGAGGGTAATGATAGCGAGGGCGCTTGCCCAAAATCCCCATATACTGTTATTAGATGAACCAATATCCCATTTAGATATAAAACATCAGATAGATATATTAAAGCTATGTAAAAAACTAAATAATGAAAAACAACTTACTATTATAACAACTCTACATGATATAAATATGGCAAGCAGATATAGTGATCATATACTTCTTTTAAAGGACGGAAAAATAAAGGAAATGGATACTCCAGATAAGGTCATAACCGAAAAAAATATAGAAGATGTTTATGGCATAAAGGTTGATTTAATAAAGCGGGTGGAAGATAGAAATCCTATTATTGTACCGAAAGCGATTTAACTTTAGAGGAGAATTGAGAATGGAGAGAGGACAATTTAAGGTGATTTTACTCTCTTTGTTCGTAAAATATTATATTCAAATCGGCTTTACCGATTTGCACATTGTCAACTAAAAAAGTGGGGTGATAAAATGTTAAACTTAACGCTAGTAACCGGTGGGGCTAGGAGTGGTAAGAGTAGGTTGGCGGAGAAAATAACTAAGGAGATTGGAGAAAATATAGTTTATATAGCCACTGCCATAGCCTTTGATGATGGTATGAAGGACAGAATAAAAAAACATAGAAACTCAAGACCAAAGGAATGGACAACCATAGAAAAATACAGAGGTTTTAATACTTTAAAAAACAACCAAGATTTTTTAGATGCAGATACTATTATTTTAGATTGTATGACCATTATGATTTCAAATTTAATACTCGAAAGTGGATATGACTTTTACAAGATTACCATGGAAGAAGTGGATAAATTAGAGGAAGAAATATTTAATGAAATAGATTCATTACTCAAGATAATGGAGGACTATAATAAAAATTTTGTAGTTGTAACAAATGAAGTTGGTATGGGATTAGTACCATCATATAAATTAGGAAGTATTTTTAGAGATATAGCAGGTCGTGGAAATCAGTACTTAGCGAAGAAGGCCACCGAAGTACATTTAACTGTATCGGGAATACCACTTAAAATAAAATGATTGGTGGGATTATATGCGAAGTTTATTACTTATGATAGTGTTTTTTACTAGAATACCTATCAAATATAAATACGAATATAGAGAAGAAGACTTAAAAAGAGGAATTAAGTTATTTCCCCTTATAGGGACACTAATAGGTGCTTTTATTTTTTTACCATCCCTTTTGGATAAATATCTAGATAAACCGATAATTATAGTTTTTAGCTGGATGATGTATATATGGATAACAGGGGGACTCCATATAGATGGTCTTGCAGATACCTTTGATGGGGTATTTAGTAATAGGGACAAAAAAAGGGTTTTGGAGATAATGAAGGATAGCAGGATAGGGACTTTCGGTGTTATTGGGATTATATTTATACTTATATCTAATATAGCATTAAGTAACTACATAGATTATAAAATTTTATTTTTACTTCCCATATTAGGTAGAACAAGCTCTATAATATCGGCATCAGTAAGTAATTATGCCCGGAAAGAATTGGGGATGGGAACTACATTTATAAATAATAGTGGTATAAAAGAAGTGCTAATATCTTTATTATACACAATGATTATATCTTACATATTATTGGGATATAGAATATTGATTGGAGAAATAATAACATTTGTTACTGTTTTAGCTATAACTAAATATATAAAAGATAAGATAGACGGAATGACAGGAGATACCATAGGATTTGTTATAGAAATATCCCAGACGGTATTTTTATTTGTAAGTTATTTAACTTTTAAATTGTTGTAAGGATGATTTTATGAAACTTATACTACTTCGCCATGGTGAAACTATGGCCAACAAAAATAAAAGATATAGCGGATGGACCGACTATGATCTTACAGAAAAAGGAAAGAAGCAAGTGGATGCAGGGATAGAAAAAATAATTGGAGAAGATATAGATTATATTTATTCAAGTCCATTAAAAAGGACCCTATATACAGCCAATATTATAGGAAGTAAATTTAATAAAGAAGTAAAGGTTGATAATAGATTAAAGGAACTTAATTTTGGAATATTTGAGGGTAAAACCTATAAAGAAATACGTAATGAATATAAAGAAGAATCTAAAAGATGGATAGATGACTATGTAAATTATAGGATACCAGAAGGGGAAAGTCTAATGGATGTACATAGCCGGATAGCTAATTTTTTAGGTGAAATAAAAAATACAGATAAGACTTATGTTGTAGTAACCCATAGCGGTGTAATAGGGGTTATATTAACCACATTATTGGATTTAAAATTAGAAAAAATGTGGAATTTTAAGATAGACCCTGGGTGTGTTGTGAAGATGGAATATAATGATGGGTTTGGAGTACTTTTGATTTAAAGAATAAATAATAGAGAATAAATAATAGATAAGGAGATTTTACTCCTAGGGGAGTAAAGTTAAATGACGTAGGGGCCGGGCATGCCCGGTCCAGGGCCTCCTAAAACTTTAATATTTGTTGTTGGGGGATTCGCAATCCTCCAACCCATAAAGCAAGATGAAAGTGATAATATAGAGTTTTGGTAGAGACTATGAAATTGAAACGTAGGGGGGAATTCATTCCCCGGAACTTAAATTAATAAAAGACAGATTTCAGAGGTGAAAAAATGACTAAAAAAACTAAAGCCTTAATCATAGCTGGGGAATCCAGTGGAGTTGGGAAGACCACAATAAGCCTTGGTATAATGGGGGCTTTAACTAAAAGAGATAAAAAGGTGGCACCCTTTAAAGTTGGACCTGATTATATAGATCCGGGATTTCATAAATTTGTAACGGGAAATCCATCCTATAACCTAGATAGCTGGCTATTAAAAGAAAAAACTCTAAAATATCTATTTAATAAAAATATAAAAAATAAAGATATGGCAATTATAGAAGGGGTTATGGGGCTTTATGATGGTTTTGGTATAGAAAAGGATGAAGGAAGTACTGCCCATATGTCTAAAATATTAGATGCACCTGTAATACTTATTATAGACGGTAAAGGTATGTCTTCAAGTGCAGCGGCTAAAGTATTAGGTTACAAAATGTATGATGAAGATGTAAATATAGCGGGGGTAATAATAAATAGGGTTTCTGGAGAAAAACACTATAATATATTAAAGGAAGTAATTGAACGGGATGTGAAAATACCCTGTATTGGTTATCTACCGTCAAACCTAGATATATCATTAAATAGTAGACATTTAGGTCTTATACCTGCTGAAGAGATAGATGATTTAAGAAATAGAATTGATAAGATATCAGAACTAGTAGAAGCTTATATAGATTTAGATACTATGGAAAATTTGGCATACAATAAGACTGTTGAAAATATGGAATATCCATTATATAGGGAGTTAAAAGATAGTAAAAAAGGTCTTAAAATAGGTATAGCTAAAGATAAAGCATTCAGCTTTTATTATCAAGATAATATAGATTTATTAAAGGAAATGGGAATAGAACTGGTTCCCTTTAGTCCATTAAAGGATAAAGACATACCCAAAGGGGTTGATGGACTATACATAGGTGGAGGATTTCCCGAGGTATTTACTAAAGGCTTAGAAAAAAATGAAGAGTTTAGAAAAAATCTTAAAAACCATTTAGAAAATGGACTACCCGCATATGGTGAATGTGGTGGTCTTATGTATTTAACAGAAGGAATAGAAGATTTAGATGGCAATTATCATAATATGGTAGGATTTTTGCCAACAAAGGGAATAATGACTAAAAGACTTCAGCGATTTGGATATGTAAATATAAATATAAATGATGACACGGATATAAAAGCCCATGAATTTCATAGGTCGAAAATAATAGATAATGATAAATTGGATTATATATATGATGTTAAAAAAGTAAGGAATGGACAAGTTAAAAATCAGTGGAAATGTGGAGTGATAAAAAAGAATGTTTTAGCTGGATATGGACATATTCATTTTTATAGTAATATAGAATTTCTGAAATGGAAACTTAATTTAAAGAAAAAAGAATAGAGAATAAAGAATAGATAAGGAAACCTTCGACTGAAGTCGAAGCTACAATTTTGTTGTTGGGGGATTCATTCTTTGAAATTTTTTTAAAAGGGGATTGAAAAAATGACTAATAAATTAACCCAAAATATAACCTATTGTGGATTATTTATAGCTATCTCAATTGTAGGGGCTATGTTTCCTGTTTATGGTTCTATTGCTTTTGACTCATTGGCGGGATTTTTTGCAGCATTATTTTTAGGTCCCTCTGCAGGGGCTATTGTATGTGGTTTAGGTCATATAGGAACTGCTGCAATAAACGGCTTTCCCTATTCATTACCATTACATATCTTAGTTATGATAGGTATGGCAATAGCAGGGTATAGCTTTGGGTTTATCTATAGAAAAATAAATTGGTTAGTGGCTATAATAATTGCCATATTAATAAATGGACCTATTTTGACATTAATGACTGTACCGGTTACTACTTTTCTAGGAATAGAACCGGGAGGATGGATGTTATTTAAAATACTCTTACCGACATTAACTTTGGTTTCAGCGATAAATATAGTATTTGCTTATATTATATTTAAAGTAATAGGCAAAAGAAACTTTAAATAAAGAAGAATGGGTAAATAAGAAAGAAGAATTTTAAAAGTAAAGAATAAAGAACTTAAAATAAAGAATAAAGAATAGAGAATAAAGAATAAATAAGGAGATTTTACTCCCGATGGTCGTAAAATTTCATTCTGTTGTTTGGGGTTAGGGGATTCACAATCCCCTAACTGATAATGTAGGGACGAGGCATACCCTGTCCGGTGGATGGTCATAAGTATTCTTCTAAAAGGTAGAGGAGAATTCATTCTCCGGAACTTTTTTAGAGAATAAAGAAGAAATAAAGAAACCTTCAACTGAAGTCTAAGTTACAATGTCGTTTATGTTGTTGGGGGATTCGTAATCCCCCAACCAATAAAACTAGAGAAGATAAAATTGGAGGAATTTATGAAAATAACACGATACAGAGACTTGAGCCTAATAAATATAAATAAAAATCAAACCATGGTTATAGCCTGTGACTCAGCTGGAGGGATAGGAAGTAAAGAAAATGATATAGTTAAGGTTCCCCCACATATTGTGGGATACTTCACATGTCAAGTTCCATTAAAGGAAATATTATCTGTGGGGGGAGAGGTTATAACTATTGTTGATACATTATCGGTGGAAATGGATGATACCGGTATGGAGATAATAAAGGGAATAAAAAGGGCCATAGAGCCTTTGGATATAGACGAAGATGTAATATTAACAGGTAGTACAGAGGAAAACTTTCCAGTTTGTCAAACGGGAGTTGGAATAACAGCCATAGGTATCATAAATGATGAAAATTGGGAAATACCTAAAAGTCACAGGGGAGACTTAATAATTTCAATAGGGTTACCAAAGGTGGGAGAAGAAGTTATAAAGGATAATGGAGAAATAATAACATTACCTATTATAAAGGAACTTTATAGTAAGTCCTATGTGAAGGAAATAATACCAGTGGGTTCTAAAGGAATTATACATGAAATAAATGAGATATGTAAAAATAATAAACTTAAATACGAATTATATGAGAATATAAAGGTTAATATAAATAAATCAGCAGGTCCAGCAACTTGTGGAATAGTAACCATTGATAAAGATTTTTATAATGAATTAATAGAAAATTTTTCGGTACCAATAAATATATTAGGTAAAATCTTATAAAACTAAAAGAGGTGGCTAAATATGAGCTATGTAAAAAATCCTATGGAAATAGAAAGAACAAGTTTTGAAATAATAACAGAAGAATTAGGAGAAAAAAATAATAGATTTGATGAAAAGACTGGAAAAGTAGTAAAAAGGGTAATCCATACAACTGCTGATTTTGAATATGGAGATATAATTAAAATACATAAAGATGCAATAGATAATGGTATTAAAGCACTGAAAAATGGATCAAATATATATACAGATACTAGTATGATACGTTCAGGAATAAATAAGAGAAGATTATCTAAGTTAGGTGGAGACATAGTAAATTTTGTACATGATGATGATGTGAGAGAAGAGGCTAAAAAAAGGGGTATAACAAGGTCAATGGTGTCAATGGAAAAGGCATGCAAAGATGATAATATAAAAATATTTGCCATAGGGAATGCCCCAACGGCATTATACACCCTCATAAGACTTATAAAAGAAGGGATGGAAAAACCAGATTTAATAATAGGGGTTCCAGTGGGATTTGTAGGAGCAGAGGAGTCCAAAGAAGAACTTATGAAACTAGATATACCATATATAGCAACAAAGGGAAGAAAAGGAGGCAGCACAGTGGCTGCAGCCATTATTAATGCAATGATTTACTTAATTTAAAGAATAAAGAATAGAGAATAAAGAATAGATAATGAGATTTTACTCCCTGTGGTCGTAAAATTTCATTATATAGAGGCAAGGCAAAATCTATGATATGTAGGGGCTGAATATATTCAGCCTCCCGCCCTGAAAGCGGCGGGAATGGACCGAAAATAAAATAGATTTAAAGAACAAAAACGACTAACAACCACAAACCACGAAACACCACAATTTATAATTTAAAATTTACAATTTAAAATTCCGAAGCCGGTCCAAGGCAAAAACTTAGGACCCACCGAAACTAACAATTAACAATTAAAAATTAACAATTCCGAAGCCCCGCTTCGGCCAAGGGGTGATAAAAATTTTAAACCGCTATGTAACTAAAGGAAATAAAAAACTAAGATACGGATATACCACAGGTTCCTGTGCAACAGGGGCTGCTAAGGCTGCCACCTATATGCTCTTTAACAATAGGAAAATTAATTCAATAGAAATAGACACACCTAAAGGATGGGTACTAAATTTAGATATTTTAGATATTAACATAGGTAATGATAAAACATCCTGTGGGATAGAAAAGGATAGTGGAGACGACCCTGATGTTACAAATAAATTAAAAATATATGCTAAAGCGGAAAAGATAACTAAGGGAATTATTATAACGGGAGGCATAGGTATTGGAAAGGTAACTAAAAAAGGCTTATCGGTTCCAGTGGGTAGATATGCAATAAATCCTGTTCCGATGAAAATGATAGAAGAGGAAGTAAAAAAGGTACTTCCTGAAAATAGTGGTGTAAAAATAACCATATATGCCCCTGAAGGTGTTAATATAGCTAGAAAAACCTTTAATCCAAAACTAGGGATAGAAGGTGGAATATCTATTATAGGAACAACGGGAATAGTGGAACCTATGTCTGAGGATGCCCTAAAGGAATCATTAGCACTGGAGCTATCTATATTAAGAGAAAAGAATATAGACAAAATAATATTTTCACCGGGAAACTATGGTAGAGATTTTGCTTTAGAGATGGGATTAGATAGAGACTTAGTAGTTAAAACTAGCAATTATATAGGATATATGATAGATAAAGCAGTTGAATATAATATGAAAAAGATATTATTTATAGGTCATATAGGAAAAATGGCGAAAGTAGCAGGGGGGATATTTAACACCCATAGTAAAATGGCCGATGGGAGAATGGAAATATTAACAGCCAATTGTGGAATCCTAGGGAGTAGTAAAGAATTAAATAAAAAAATAATGAACTCAATAACCACCGATGAGGCTATAGGATATATAAAAGAACAAGGGTTAGAAGAGGTTTTTAATATATTGGCAAATAAAATAACAAAAAAATGTGAAGAGAGATCCTATGAGGAAATAGATTTTGGAACTATTATATTTTCTAAAGAGTATGGAACCCTTGGAAAAAGCCATAATTTTGATGGGCTAATGGAGGAATTTAAAAATGAATAAAATAAAAGTCATTGGCCTAGGGCCAGGACATGGGGATTATGTATTACCTATAGCAAAAGAAAAAATAGAAGAAGCGGAAATAATAATAGGTGCTAAAAGAAATCTAGAAAGTGTAAAGATAGAAGGTAAAGATACTTTTGAGATAACGGGAAGGATAAATGAAATAGTACCATTTATTAAAAATAATATAAATAAAAATATAGCCATAATTGTTTCTGGAGATACTGGCTTTTACAGCTTACTGTCCTTTTTAAAGAGAAACTTTAGTAGTGAAGATTTAGAAGTAGTACCGGGAATAAGTTCCATTCAATATATGTTTTCAAAACTAGGACAAACATGGCAGGATGCATATATAGGTAGTTTACATGGTAGAGAGATTGATTTTATAGCTAAGGTTAGAGAATATAAAAAGGTAGGACTTTTAACCGATAGAAAATGGACACCAACAAAAATTGCCGAAGAGTTAATAAATAAAAATATAAATAATAGACTTATATGCATAGGAGAGAATCTATCCTATGATAATGAAAATGTAACTATAGCTAAGCCTAATGAAGTTATAAAAAGAAAAGATTATGATATATCAGTGGTGGTGATAATAGATGAAATGGAAATATGATACCTATGGTATCCCCGATGATATGTTTATTAGGGGAAAGGTACCAATGACAAAAGAAGAAGTCAGAAGTATAACTATGAGTAAGTTAAGGCTAAATAAAGATAGTACAATAGTAGATATAGGTGCAGGAACTGGGTCTGTATCCATAGAATGTGGTCTGTTTGCTAAAAAAGGAATGGTTTATGCAATTGAAAGAAAAGATGATGGGGTAAATATTATTAATGAAAACATAAATAAGTTTAAGTTATCCAATGTGAAGGTGATAAAGGGGCTAGCTCCTGGAATTTTAGATAACGTACCTAAGATTGATAGGGCCATTATAGGAGGCAGTGGAGGAAAGTTAGTAGAGATATTTGATTGGCTTGATAAAAACTTAAAAAAAGAAGGAAGACTGGTTATAAATCTTATAACCATAGAAAACATATATAAGGCATTGGATTTAATAAAAAGCAGGGGATATACAGATATAGATGTAGCCCAGATAAATGTTTCAAAGGGGAGATTTATAAAGGAATATACCCTTATGGAGGGGAATAATCCAGTGTATGTTATATCAGCAGAAAAGAAATAATCTATTAGTCTAAGGAGGACTATTATGAAAGGAAAATTTTATGGAATAGGGGTAGGTCCCGGGGATCCTGAACTAATCACTATAAAGGCAGTTAACACGTTAAAAAAAGTAGATATGGTTATATGTCCAGAGGCAAAAAAAGAAAAGGGAAGTATAGCCTTTAATATAGGAAAAAATTATCTTAAAGAGGATATGGAGATATTATATCTAACATTTCCCATGACTCATGATGATAAAGTTTTAGAAAAAAAGTGGAAAGAAAACTCTAAAATTATACTAAAACATTTAAATAAAGGAAAACATATAGCCTTTTTAACAATAGGTGATCCAATGGTATATAGTACATATATGTATTTATTACCATATCTAAAGGAGGAAAATGTAGATATAGAAACTATACCGGGAATCACGTCTTTTTGTGCAGTGGCCAGTAGAACAAATACTCCACTGGCTTCTAAAGGGGAAACCCTTTGTATACTTCCCCTTATGAAGGATAGTAAAAAGTTAGATACTGTACTTGATGAGTGTGACAATATAGTGGTAATGAAGCCATCCCATGATAGTAAATTACTTGCTAAAAAGTTAGTAGAAAAGGGATATCAAGATAACTTTATCTTGGTATCAAAATGTGGAACAGAAGAAGAGGAGATTATTACAGATATAGAAAGGCTCAAGAATGATAAAATACACTATTTGTCAACAAGCATTATTAAAAATAAATAATAAAGAATAGAGAATAAAGAATAGATAAGGTGATTTTACTCCCGATGGTCGTAAAATAAAAAACGTAGGGACAGGGCGTGCCCTGTCCGATTCGTTGTTGGGGGATTCGTAATCCCCCAACTCTTAAAATGGTGTAAGAACTATTTAATTATATATATGTAGGGTCTGAATATATTCAGACCCCTGCCGTATGAAGAGGCGGGGTGAATTAATTAACAATTGACAGTGGATAATTTAATGTACAAATCGGCTGAAGCCGATTTTAAATATAATATTTTAGGAACAAAGTGACTAAAATCACCTTCAATTGTCAATTTGCAACTGTCAATTGTCCATTATCAAAGGTACAGGGAAATTAATTCCCTAAAAGATAAATGAAAACAAGAAAGGAGGCATAATATATGAAAAAAATATATATAATCGGTGCAGGACCTGGGGATCCGGAGCTTATAACTGTAAAGGGAAGAAAAAAAGTGGAAGAGGCGGATATAATTATATATGCCGGTTCCCTTGTAAATAAGGGAATAATAGGTTGTAGAAAAAAAGATAGTGAAGTATATAATAGTGCCAGTATGACTCTAGATGAGGTTATTGATGTTATAGAAAAAGGTGTAGAAGAGGGTAAAAAAGTAGTAAGGGTTCATACGGGAGATCCAAGTATATATGGAGCAATAAGGGAGCAGATGGATAGATTAGATAAATTAAATATAGAATATGAAGTTATCCCGGGGGTCAGCTCTTTTGTTGCATCGGCTGCAGCAATAAAGAAGGAGTTTACCCTTCCTGATGTTTCCCAAACTGTTATATGTACAAGACTAGAGGGAAGAACTAAGGTTCCAGAGAGTGAGAATCTAGAGTCTTTAGCATCCCATAAAGCGTCTATGGCAATATTTCTATCTGTTCATATGATAGATGATGTGGTTAAAAAACTAATACCCCATTATGGAGAAGACTGTCCAGTGGCTGTTGTTCAACGGGCAACATGGGAAGATGAAAAAATAGTTATTGGCACTTTAAAAAATATATCTAAAAAGGTTAAGGAAGAAAACATAACAAAAACTGCCCAAATACTAGTAGGAAATTTCTTGGGAAATAAATATAGTTTATCAAAATTATACGATAAAAACTTTAGTCACGAATATAGGAGTGGAAAAAAGTGAAAATTGGAGTCTTAACTGTTACTAAAGGTGGACTTAAGAAGGGAAAAGAGATAAAGAAAAAGCTTCCCCATATAGATTTGTATGCATTACCAAAATGGAATGATAATATGGCATTACCCATAAAGGGAAAACTATCTGACTTTGTAGGTGAACTATTTAAAAAATATGATATGCTTTTATTCATTATGGCGACGGGAATAGTTGTTAGGGTGATATCAAAATATATAGAAAAAAAGGATAAAGACCCTGCAATATTGGTTATGGATGAGAAGGGACAATTTATAATAAGCCTTCTTTCTGGTCATCTAGGAAAGGCCAATCAATATACTGAGGAATTATCGAAACAACTAAAGGCCACACCAGTTATAACCACAGCTTCAGATGTAAATAACAAGATAGCAGTGGATACCCTTGCCATGAGATTAGGCTTAGAAATAGACAATTTAGAAAATGCTAAGCCTATAACATCATTAATAGTGAATGATGGTTTAGTAGGAATAAAATCAGATATAAAAGTAGATATACCATTACCAAATAATGTAATAATGGATAAGGAAAAAGGGGTGAATGGGGTTATATATATAACAAATAAAAAGAATTTAAATATAAAACATACCTTACCATATGTGAAGTTAATAAATAAAAATATTGTACTAGGTATTGGTTGTAGAAGGGGAATAAAAACCGAAAAGGTAAAGAAATCTATAGAAATAGCCCTTGACCAATTAAACTTAGATTTAAAAAGTGTGAAAAAGCTGGCCACAATTGATTTGAAAAAGGATGAAAAAGGGATTATTGAGGTTTCTAAAGATTATGATATCCCTATAGACATAATAGATAAGGCCAGTATACTGAAAATTGAAAAACAATTTGATACATCGGAGTTCGTTAAGAAGTCCATAGGGGTAGGGGCAGTTTGTGAACCCTGTGGATACTTAGCAAGTAATGAAGGGAAATGTCTTATGAAAAAGGAACCCTTTGATGGTATAACATTATCAGTTTGGGAGGAACAACAATGAAAAAAATATTTGTTATAGGTCTAGGTCCCGGTAAACATGAATATATGTCCATGGCTTCAATGGAAGCTATAAAGGCTTCTGATGTTGTGGTTGGATATAAAACGTATATAGACTTAGTTGAAGACTTAATTAAAGATAAAAAGGTAATATCATCGGGGATGAAAAAGGAAATAGACCGGTGTGAAATAGTTTTAAATGAAGCTAAAGAAGATAAAATAGTATCTCTAATAAGTAGTGGAGATGCGGGAGTATACGGTATGGCTGGAATAATGCTTGAAGTTTTAAATAAAGATGGAAGTGATATAGAAATAGAGATAGTGCCCGGTATTACCGCTTCCAATGGAGCAGCATCTTCTCTAGGGGCTCCTATTATGCATGACTATGCAACCATAAGTTTAAGTGACTTACTAACAGATTGGGAGCTTATTAAAAAAAGAATCCATTGTGCAGGGGAAGGGGATTTTGTTGTAGCTTTATATAATCCTAAGAGTAAAGGAAGACAGAAGCATATAGAAATAGCAAGGGATATATTACTTAAATATAAAGATGGAAATACTCCAGTTGGTATAGTAAGAAATGCAAAAAGGGATGGTGAGACAGTAAGGATAACTACCCTTAATGACATGTTAAATGAAAAAATAGATATGCTCACAACGGTTATAATAGGTAACTCTAAAACCTATGTAAAGAACAATAAAATGATAACCCCTAGAGGATATAATCTATGATATTAGTATTATCTGGTACCAAAGATGGAAGAATAATAATAAATAAGTTACTAGAAAAAGGTTTTAAAGTATTGGCAACAACAACCACAGAGTATGGTAAAAAGCTTATTGGTAATAATAAAAATTTAAAAGTAATATCTAAAAGTCTTAATAAAAGTGAAATGAAAGACTTATTAATAAGTTATGACATAGATTTAATAATAGATTGTACCCACCCCTATGCAGAAGAGGCTTCAAAAAATATAATATTTGCCTCTAAGGATACTAGTATAAAGTATATTAGGTATGAAAGGGAAAGGGGAAAATACAACGACATATTGTCATTTGATACCTTTAAAGAATGTACAAAATATTTAAAGTCGACAGAAGGAAATATATTATTAACAACGGGAAGCAATAATCTTAAGGTATTTGTGGAAAACATAAATATAAATAGATTATACATAAGGGTTCTTCCCACATCAAAGGTTATAAAAAAATGTGAAAATTTAGGCTTTATTCCTAAACAAATTTTAGCACTACAAGGCCCATTTAATAAGGGCTTAAATAGGGAAATATATAAACAATACAATATAAAACATATGATAACAAAGGATAGTGGAGATATAGGAGGAACAAAGGAAAAAATAGAGTCAGCAAAGGAAATAGGGATAGAGCCCATAGTTATCAACAGGCCAGTTATTGATTATGGGGAGAAGTTTTTTGATGTTGATGAAATAGTTAGAAAGATAGAGAATAAAGAATAAAGAATAAAGAATAGATAATGAGATTTTACTCCTTACAGTCGTAGAATTAAATTATATAGGGACAAGGCAAAATCTATGAAATGTAGGGGCTGGGCATGCCCAGTCCACCCGCCCTGTTAAGTGGTGGGAAGGGGTGAAAACAAACCTGATTAAAAGAATAAAAATAACTAATAACCAAGAACCATGAAACACCACAATTTATAATTTAAAATTTACAATTTAAAATTCCGAAGCTTCGGTCCAAGGCAGAAACTTTGAATCCACCAAACCTAACAATTAACAATTAAAAATTAACAATTCCGAAGCACCGCTTCGGCAGAAAGGGTGATAATAATATGAAAGAGGCATTATTAATAGTAGGACACGGGAGTAGATCAGATAAGGCACAGGAAACATTTGATAAAATGGTAGAGTTAGTAAGGGATAAATCAGAATATGACATAGTAGAAGGAGCCCATATGGAAATATGCGGACCATCTATAGAAACAGTAGTAGGGAAATTAGCCGGTGAAAATGTGGAAAAGATAGTAATGGTCCCATACTTTTTATATGAAGGAATCCATATAAAAAGGGATATTCCTAATCTAATAGAAAAGTTAAAAGAGAAGCACAATATAGATATTGTATTTGGAAAGCCAATAGGTGTAGAACCACTGCTGGCAGATATACTTATAGATAGGGCAAAGGCCATAAACTAGCCTTAAATAATTTGGAGGTTTTTTCATGAATATTGCAGTAATAGGACTTAATCATAATAATGCCCCCATAGAAATAAGGGAAAAGGTATCCTTTACAGATACTAAAAAGATTGAGGGAACAAATATTTTACTAGATAAGGGAATAAAAGAAGTAGTAATTATATCCACGTGTAACAGAAGTGAAATTTATATAATAGATAAAGAAGATAAAATAGATGACAGTATAGACTTTATTAAAAATTTTTATAAAGACTTCTTTAAAATTAACAATATAAAAGAATATCTGTTTACTATAAAGGGAAGAGATGCTATATATCATTTATATGAGGTCTCCTCTGGATTAAAATCAATAGTTCTAGGAGAGGATCAAATTTTAGGACAGGTTAAAGAGGCCCATAACTTTGCAATGGATTTAGGTTCTAGTAAAAAAATCCTTAATAAAATATTTAGGGAAGCAGTAACCACTGCGAAGAATATAAAAAGTAAAATAAAGATATCAGAACATCCCTTATCTATAAGTTATATTGGGGTGAAATATTTAAAAGATAAATTAGGTTCACTAAAGGGAAAGAATGCATTGATAATAGGCCTTGGGAAAATGGGAAAATTGGCATTAAAACATCTTTTAGAAGAAGACTTAGACAATATATATATGTCTAACAGAAATCATGACAAAACAGTTAATCTAAAAAAAGATTATCCAGATATTATTCCCATAGACTACTATGATAGATACTCTATAATAGAAAAAGTAGATATATTAATAACAGCCACGGCATCTCCCCATAGAATTATTGAGAAAAATAAAATGTCCAATAGAGATAAGCCCTTATATATAATGGATATGGCACTACCTAGGGATGTAGATAAAGAAGTGGGGGAGCTTGATAATATATTTCTATATGATATAGATAACTTAAAGGATATATCAACGGAAAATGAAAAGAAAAGAGAACAATTATCTCTAAAAGCAAAAGGAATGATTAAAGATAATATAGATGACTTATTATTGTGGCTAAAAACAGTAAAGGCAGACCCAATAATAAAGGATTTAAATGAAAGATGTAAAGAAATAGAACAGGATACCTTAAATATAATATATAGAAAGTTAGATTTAGATTGTAGAGAGAAAAAAATAATATCAAAAATGCTAAACTCAGCCTTAAAGAGACTAATAAGGGAGCCTATAGTTAAACTGAAAGGAACCGCCGATGATGAGGAGAGGGAAAACTATATTGATGTCTTAGAGAAACTCTTTATTAAATAAGAATGGGTAAAGAAGAAAGAAGAAATATAAAAGCAGAGAACTTAAAGTAAAGAATAAAGAATAGAGAATAAAGAATAGATAAGGAAACCTTCGACTTGGTCGAAGCTATAGATTTTTATGTTGTTGGGGGATTCGTAATCCCTCAACCAATAAAACTAGAGAAGGTCAAAAACTGGAGGATTACGAATCCCCCAGTAACAAAATATGTAGGAACTAGGCATACCTAGTCCTCCGCCCTTTTATTAAATAAGAATGGGTAAAGAAGAAAGAAGAAATATAAAAGCAGAGAACTTAAAGTAAAGAATAAAGAATAGAGAATAAAGAATAGATAAGGAAACCTTCGACTGAAGTCGAAGCTATAGACTTTTATGTTGTTGGGGGATTCGTAATCCCTCAACCAATAAAACTAGAGAAGGTCAAAAACTGGGGGATTACGAATCCCCCAGTAACAAAATATGTAGGAACTAGGCATACCTAGTCCTCCCGCCCTTTTATTAAATAAGAATGGGTAAAGAAGAAAGAAGAAATATAAAAGCAGAGAACTTAAAGTAAAGAATAAAGAATAGAGAATAAAGAATAGATAAGGAAACCTTCGACTGAAGTCGAAGCTATAGACTTTTATGTTGTTGGGGGATTCGTAATCCCTCAACCAATAAAACTAGAGAAGGTCAAAAACTGGGGGATTACGAATTCCCCAGTAACAAAATATGTAGGGACTAGGCATGCCTAGTCCTCCGCCCTGTTAAGTGGAGGGAAAGGGCCAAAAATAAAGCTAATAAAAAGAACAAAACTAACTGTTTACCAAAAAAATACGAAACAACACAATTTATAATTTAAAATTTACAATTTAAAATTCCGAAGCACCGCTTCGGCCAACGGGGTGTTATGTAAAAATGTTTTACCCAATAATGTTAAATATAGAAAATAAAAAAATAACAATAATAGGTGGAGGAAAAGTTGCTTTAAGAAAGACTAAAAAACTTCTACAATTCAACAAAAATATAACTGTTATAAGCCCTTATTTCCACGAACAATTTAAAAATATAAAAAACATAAACTTAATAAAAAAAAAATATAAAGAAGAACATATTAAAGGTTCTTTTTTAGTATTTGGAGCAACATCTGACCATAGTATAAATAAAAAGATAGCAGAGGATTGTAAAAAAAATGATATCCTCTGCAATATAGTTGACAGTAAAGAACTATCAGAGTTTATAATACCATCTAGTATAAAAAGGGGAGACTTGACAATATCCGTATCAACAATGGGAAAAAGTCCTTCGTTATGTAAAAAAATAAGAAAAGATTTAGAAAAGAAATATACCGATGAATATGATGAATATATAAAATTATTAGGAGATATTAGGGAACTTGTTTTAAAGAAATGTGATGACAAAATTAAAAGAAGAGAAATATTAAATGAAATAATAAATCTTAATATAGAAGACCTTAAAAAAAGGAGAGAAATATATGAAAATAGTAGTAGGATCTAGGGGTAGTAAATTAGCCCTTATACAAAGTAATTGGGTTGTAGATAGTCTAAAGAAAGAATACCCTGATATGGAGTTTGAAATAAAGGTCATAAAAACGAAGGGGGATAGAATCAAAGATGTGGCCTTAGATAAGATAGGAGATAAGGGGTTATTTGTTAGGGAGATAGAAAAGGAACTGTTAGATGGAAGTATAGATATAGCTGTTCATAGTATGAAGGACATGCCATCGGAAACTCCAGAAAATCTTATGTTTGTAGATATACCAAAAAGGGAAGACCCAAGGGATGTACTTATATTAAAAGAAGGATATAACTCAATAGAGGATATACCTAAGGGAGGTAAAATAGGTACAGGAAGTAAAAGAAGGAAGTATCAGATACTAAAACATAGACCGGATTTAAATGTTTTACCCATTAGGGGAAATATAGGAACTAGAATAAATAAGATAGAGACAGAAAATCTAGACGGAGTAATACTAGCAGCGGCGGGGGTATTAAGACTAGGTTGGGAAGATAGAATATCAATGTATATACCACCAAATATTATATTACCGGCACCGGCTCAAGGAGCTTTAGCTATAGAGATTAGAGAGAATAGAGAAGATTTAAAAGAAATGTTAAATAGCATAAAAGATGAAAAATCAAATATACAAGTTAAAAGTGAGAGGGCATTTTTAAAAGGGGTAAATGGTAGTTGTCATATACCTATAGGTGCCTACTGTATAGTAGAGGGAGATAATATAACCTTAGAAGGTTTATTTGGAGATGAAGATGGAAAATGTATAGTAAGGGATACTATTAAGGGAAAAATTGGAGAGGAAAAGGAATTAGGTTATAAATTGGCTGATAAAATCCTTAAGGAGATTGATAAAGATGAAAGGTAAAGTTTATCTTATAGGGGCAGGACCAGGGGATTATAAGTTACTTACTTTAAAGGCTCTTGAAGTAATTAGACAATCGGATGTTATAGTTTATGATAGACTAGCAAATAAGAAAATATTAAAGGAAGCTAAAAAGAGTTGTGAATTCATATATGTAGGGAAAAAATCCAGTGACCATACAATGAAGCAGAAAGATATAAATCAGCTATTATGTAATAAAGCTAAGGAAGGAAAAATCGTAGCAAGGCTAAAGGGGGGAGACCCCTATGTATTTGGTAGGGGTGGAGAAGAAGGGGAAATTCTTTATGATAATAATGTGGATTTTGAAGTAATTCCGGGAATAACATCTGCCATAGGAGGTTTATGCTATGGCGGAATACCAATAACCCATAGGGATTTTGCATCATCATTTCATGTTATAACTGGACATTTAAAAGATGATAAAAAGGAGCTTAATTGGAAAGCTTTAGCTAGTTTAGATGGAACATTAGTATTTTTAATGGGGATGAAAAATCTAAAAAATATAACGGAAAATCTAATTAAAAATGGTAAAACCAAAGATACAGAAGTGGCAATAATAAACTGGGCAACAAGATATAATCAAAAAGTTTTAACGGGCAATTTAGAAAATATATATGATAAGGTACAAGAAGAGGGAATAAAACCACCATCCCTTATAGTGATCGGAGGTGTAGTATCTCTAAGGGATAAATTAAGCTTCTTTGATAAAAAGCCTTTACTGGGTAAAAATATAGTGGTAACTAGGGCTAGAGCCCAAAGTAGTAGCTTAGTAAAGAAAATAATGGACCTAGGGGGAAATCCAATAGAGTTTCCAACTATAAGAATTAAAGAAATAAATCCTAATAAAGATTTAGAAGACAAGATAAACAATATTGGGAATTATGATTATGTAATATTTACAAGCATAAATGGTGTTGATATATTTTTTAATAGGTTATTGAATATGGGATATGATAGTAGAAAATTAGGAAATATAAAAGTAGTTGCCATAGGGCCTAAAACATCAAAAGCCCTTAAGAAGTATGGAATAATACCGGATATCATACCTGAAAAGTATGTTGCAGAAAATATATATGAAAGTCTTAGTAAGAATTTAAATAGTAATAATAAAGTACTTATCCCAAGATCATCAAATGCCAGAAGTTATCTTGTGGATAAACTAAATGAGGTATGTTATGTAGATGAAGTAAAAACATATGATACAGTTTTAGGAGATGGAAACAAGGAAGAAATGTATAGTTTCCTTCAAAATAATGAAATAGACTACATAACATTCACAAGTTCATCCACAGTTAAAAACTTTATATCTATTATTGGAGAAGAAAATGTGGATAAACTTAAAAGTACAAAACTAATATCAATAGGCCCAATAACTTCAGAAACAATAGAAAACTTTGGACTAAAAGTTTATAGGGAAGCAGAGGAGTATACAATTGAGGGAGTTTTGAAAACAATTATAAATTGTAAATTATAAATTTTAAATTAAAAGATACGGAAGCTATGCTTCCTTGTATGTAGGGCTTGAATATATTCAAGCCTCCCACCCTGTAAAGTGGTGGGAAAGGGCCGAAAATAAAGCTAATAAAAAGAACAAAACTAACTGTTCACCAAAAAAACACGAAACACCACAATTTATAATTTGAAATTTACAATTTAAAATTCCGAAGGCGATCCAAGGCAAAAACTTTGGAACCACCAAAACTAATAATTAACAATTAAAAATTAACAATTCCGAAGCAACCGCTTCGGCAAAGGGGTGTTACTATAAAAATGAAAATAACTAAAAGACCTAGAAGGCTAAGGGCAAATAAAGCAATAAGAGATCTAATAAGGGAAACTAAAATAACTCCAGATGATTTAGTTTATCCCATATTTGTAGTTGAAGGCAAAAATAGAAAAGAAGAAATATCCACATTAAAGGGAAACTATCACTTATCAGTAGATATGTTATATGAAGAAGTAAAAGAGATAAGGGATTGTGGTATAAAGTCGTTACTTATATTTGGCATACCAGATAATAAGGATTGCCTTGGAACAGAATCCTATAGCGACAATGGCATAGTCCAAAGAGCTGTAAGAGAGATTAAGAAAAATTATAAAGATATGTATATAATAACTGATATATGTATGTGCCAATATACAGATCACGGCCATTGTGGAATATTAACAGAAGAAGGGATTATAGACAATGATGAAACTCTAGACTACCTTGGAAAGATAGCTGTAAGTCATGCCAAAGCTGGAGCTGATATGGTGGCACCATCGGATATGATGGATGCAAGGATTGGTTATATAAGGAAACAGTTAGACAAAGAGGGATATAGTAATATCCCCATAATGGCCTATAGTGCAAAATATGCATCAAGTTTTTATGGTCCATTTAGAGCTGCGGCCCACTCAGCACCATCCTTTGGAGATAGAAAGACCTATCAAATGGATCCAGCAAATGGCGATGAGGCCCTTAGGGAAGTCCAACTGGATATAGAAGAAGGAGCCGATATAGTTATGGTTAAGCCGGCACTACCATACTTGGATATAATAAGAAGAATAAAGGATAACCACAACATTCCAATAGCAGCCTATAATGTAAGTGGAGAATACTCAATGTTAAGAACGGCAGTGGATACTGGACTATTAAGTGAAGATGCAATAATAGAAGCCTTAACCTCAATAAAAAGAGCAGGAGCAGATATTATTATTACCTACTTTGCAAAAGAAATCTGTAAACAATTGAGAATTGACAGTTGACAATGGACAGTTAACGAAACCGTCGAATGAATTCGATGCTACAATTGTATGTAAGGCCTGAATATATTCAGTTCCCCCGCCCTTTTTATTAAAGAAGAATGGGTAAAGAAGAAAGAAGAAATATGATGATACAGAAGCTATGTTTCCTCATGTGTAGGGACAGGGCATGCCCTGTCCTCCTGCCCTGCTAAGTGGCGGGAAAGGGCCGAAAATAAAGCTAATAAAAAGAACAAAACTAACTAATCACAAAAAAATACGAAACAACATCAATTTACAATTTAAAATTTCGTTGTTGGGGGATTCGTAATCCCCCAACCAATAAAACTAGAGAAGGTGAAAAACTGGGGGATTACGAATCCCCCAGTAACGAAGACATAAAACCAATTTATAATTTAAAATTTACAATTTAAAATTCCGAAGCTGCGGAATAAAACAAAAATTAAGAACCCACCAAAACTAACAATTAACAATTAAAAATTAACAATTCCGAAGCAATCGCTTCGGGAAAGGGGTGCTAAAATACAAATGAAAAACGGAAAATCAACAAAACTATATAAAGAAGCTCAAAACTATATTCCAGGGGGAGTAAACAGTCCTGTTAGGGCTTTTAAATCTGTAGGACTAGACCCTATATTTATAGACAGAGCAGAAGGGAGTAAAATATATGATGTGGATGGAAATGAATATATAGACTATATATGTTCATGGGGTCCCCTTATACTTGGACATAGTAATAAAGAAGTATTAGAAGGAGTAGAAGATATACTTAAAAAGGGAACAAGCTATGGAGTACCAGCTCCAATAGAAGTGGACATGGCAAAGGAAATAGTAGAAGCATTTCCTTCTATAGACATGGTTAGAATGGTAAATTCAGGAACAGAGGCTACAATGAGTGCATTAAGGGTGGCAAGGGCATATACAAAGAGAAATAAAATATTAAAATTTGAAGGATGCTATCATGGTCATTCCGATTCCCTACTAGTAAAATCAGGGTCAGGTGCATTAACCTTTGGGGTACCAACAAGTCCAGGTGTACCAGAGGATGTGGTTAAAGATACATTAGTTTGTAAATACAATGATATAAATTCTGTAAAAGAAGCCTTTAATAATAACAAAGACGAGATAGCAGCAGTTATTATAGAACCGGTTGCTGGAAATATGGGGGTAGTTCCCCCAATGGAAGAATTTTTATCTGATTTAAGAAAACTAACAGAAGAAAATGGTACTGTACTTATATTTGATGAAGTAATAACAGGGTTTAGACTATCCTATGGAGGAGCCCAAGAACATTTTGGCATAGAACCAGATATGACTTGCCTTGGTAAGATAATAGGTGGCGGACTTCCAGTTGGAGCCTATGGTGGAAAAAAAGAAATAATGGAAATGGTATCTCCAGTGGGTTCAGTATATCAGGCGGGAACCCTATCGGGAAATCCGCTGGCCATGCATATGGGATATAAGACAATAAATATATTAAAAAATAATAAAGATATATATGTGGAGATGGAAAATAAGGCTAAAAGATTAGAAGAAGGATTTAATAGTAATATTGAAAAGTTAGGGATAGATGCCCATGTTAGTAGGATAAAAGGAATGACATGTTTATTCTTTGCTACGGGACCGATGACCAATTATGATGATGTATCAAGATGTGATACAGATAAATATGCTATATATTTTAGAGAAATGCTAAAACAAGGTATTCTTGTTCCTCCAGCACAGTTTGAAGGAATATTTTTATCCACTGCCCATACTTACGATCAAATAGAGAAAACTATAGAAGCTAATTATTATGCCCTTGAAAAGGCATTTAATTTAAAATAGATAGATATATATATAATAAAAAGGATAAGCTAGATATCTAGCTTATCCTTTTTATTTTGTAGCTCAACTTATTAAGTAAAAAAATTCATTATAAATTGCTTGATATTCACATAAAAATATGGTAAAATGATACACATAACACACTATATAGTAAAAGTTTTAAAGTGGACAAGCAAAAGAATTTGTGAATATAATTTTAAAGTTGATTATAAAGGAATCTGATTATAAAGAATTTTTTATTAGCTATCTAATTCAATGATTTCTATACCTTGCACTCTGCACAGAATAAAGAAGCACAAAGTGGACTTTATTCTTATAAAGTAGAAGGATTCCTTTTAATAAAAACTTAAAATGAGGGGAGGCATACAAATGAAAGACAAAAAGAAATTATTAAATATGAAAACTTCAAGTAAGAAGAACTATGGATGTGGTCATACAATAGTAGTTTTCGCTCCAGATGTATATCACTGCTAATTGGCACAAAAAAAGTGTATTCGTTTTACGAATACACTTTTTCACATAATTTCAGAAAGAATAACTATACATATTATTTAAGTAAGAGTTTAGTGAAAGTATTATAATAAATTTTTAATAATATTATTAAATGGAGATGAAATTATGAAATATAAGTTTCCTAGAATTAAAGAGGAGAACATTATTCACTATTTTGGTGAAAATAGTATTATTTATAATAAATATGATGAAATAAATGTTTTTAGTGAACCTCAAACAGATATATTAAAACTGTGTAATGGAACTATGAATTTAGAAGAAATACATGGTGAAATTAGTAAAATTTATGGATTAAATAGTGAAGAAAAAGACCAAGTTATAAAGACTATAAACACTTTTATAGAGAATATGACTAATGTTGGTCTAGTGGAGTATGGAAATAAAAGCATGGAAAGTGTAATTAGTACAACTGGAGAAGTGCTCAAATACTATCCATACAATTTAAATATCGAATTAACAAGCTTATGTAATCTTGAATGCTCCCATTGTTTTAAAAGTGCAAATAATAAATCAGGAAAATTCATTGAGTTAGAAGATATTAAATACTTAGTAGAAAAATTAAAAGGAAAAACACACAAGGTAATGGTAAGTGGCGGTGAACCTCTAATACATCCTAACATAAATGAAGTTTTAGGGCTATTAGTTGAAAACTTTGAAGTAAGTTTAATTACTAATGGGACCAACATAGATAGAGTGAATGACGATATATTGAAAAAAGTATATTTTCCCCAAATATCTTTATATGGAATTGATGAAGGAGAATTTGAAAGTATAACAAAAAGACCGTCGGAATTTGAGAAGTTTAAATTAGGAACTAAAAAGTTAAGTAATATAAATAAACGGCTTGGATTGAGTCTAGTATTGAATCAAGAACGAAAAAATAAATTAGAACAATATGTTCAATTTGCTATTGATTATGGAATAAGAAAAATGACATTTGGGACACCACTTCCAATAGGAAGAGCTGCAGGGAGTGAAAAAAATAGACATAATTGGAGTTTAAATCACAATGATATTATTAATATTAATAAGGATTTAAAATATCTTAAAGACAAATATAAAGATAAAATCATTTTATCAACACTAGATGAACTATTTGATAAGAGCAAACAAGAATACTGGCTAAGTTTTTTTGAAGAGAATTATGAACATAGCTTTAGTTGTGGAGCTGGAATTACATCGCTTACTGTTACGGCAAATGGAAATATAAAACCATGTGAAACTATGCCAGAAGAATATTTTAAAATGGGGTCTTTAAGTGATTTGGATTCTATTATAAACAGAAAGGAAATAAAAGGACTTAAAAAAGAGGCTTCAGTATATGGGGAAAGTCTAAAAAATAACAATATAGATCCCAGTAAGATTTGTGGAAAATTAAATAGGTTAATAAAAATTAGTGGTGACAATTAGAAAATTAGCCTAAGATATAAACAAAGGATAAGCTAGTAAACTAGCTTATCCTTTGTTTATGCCCATATAAAACTATATTTTAATTTATAATACATGGAGTTTTAATTAAAAATTAAAATTTAAATTGAACCTTTTAGTTATTTAAGAACTCTATATATAAAGGGGGAATGAAAATGAAAAAAATATTTATTTTTGCATTTTGTATAATACTAATATTAACTTCGTGTACAACGGATAAAAAAGAGGTTAATAGTAAAAGTAGTGAAAGTAAAGAAGTAACTATAGCTGTATGGGAGGATGATTATGATTTCACTATAGACCTTTCCATGCCTATTATTGAGTATATATCAAAATATAATAAGGATAATGATACAAGGGTGAAGTTTGATAAAATTAAAGGGAATACCTATGAAGAATTCTTAGATAACTTAAATGTTAAGTTATATTTAGATGAAGGGCCTACTCTTATATACATATCTAATATGCCATATTTTTATCAACTATTCAAAGAAAAAGGTATAGCAGAGAAGGTAGATACTGATACCATACCTAATCTTAATAATGTATATGACTTTTATTTAGAAGATGAAATATATTTTATACCCATAGGTGCTGACTATACGTGTAAATCATTCAATAAAGAACAGATAGAAAAGCTCGATATTCCATATCCGGATTATGACTGGACTATAGAAGATTACTATGAAATCAGAAACAAGTGGGTAGACTATACAAAACCTATAGAGTTTTCTCGAGATGATATACAGGATATAATCATATATAAATTAGATAACATAGATGTGTTTAGTCAAGATAATAAAAAAATTAATCTAGATACTAAACAAATGAAAGAAAACATAAATAATATGAGGGAAGAAATATATTCAGATAAATATATTTTACCTGAAAATTTTACATATGAAGATTATTATAATGCCTGTTTTGATTATCATAGTTTTAATAAGGGGAGGGATTTTCTTACAAGGTCGGCTACAATTTATTATTTAACCTTTGATGCATATAATGCCTTAAATGTTGAATCTTTAAAACGAGGTATGATGGATGACAGAATACATTTTCCAAATGTAAATAATCAAAAATACAATATAGACCTAGGTGGGTTTATAGTTAATAGTAATGGGAAAAATAAAAAACTAGGATATGAGTTTATAAATAGTTTATTAAGTAAAGAGTTTCAAATGCAAATGTATAAAGGGGAAAAACAAGATTATGTTTTACCATCAAATATGTATAGTCCTGTGTTAAAGACTTTAAAAGATAATATACAAAATATAGAATCAAAGAAGAATCTACAACCAGAGGTTATAAAAATTAAAAATTATATATATGACAAACTTAAAAAAGGAGAAATAAAACCAGAGATATATAGAAAAGACAAGACATTGAAAACAGTTACTTTAAGAAGAAAGTTATATAAGGATTTATTTAAGTTTATATTTACAGAGGATGTGTTTAGTGATGACAGCTTAAGTAGAGAATTAAAGGAGTTAGAAGATAGGTATAGTATATATTTAAATGAATAAGAATATTTACATAATTTCACAAAGAGCTTTTTGAATATTATATCACTCTAAATTCAAAACAGGTTTATACCAATATGCCATTTATTTTAATAAAGGATAATGTAAAAAAATATAGAAATATATAATAACTAGATTATTTATAATTTTAAAATAGCTTTAGTATACTTAAGGCTTTCTATAGGGGTGATGTATATTGGTTGAAAATATGAAAGTAGGTTTATTTAATGGAACGGTTGCCACTACAAACGGTTTATATAAAATAACAGATATAGATTTAGATAGTGCTAAAAAACTTATAGAGAAAAATGGATTTATATCTGCTATAGGCCATGGATCAACTGCTGAAATTATGTCCGATTTGTTTAATATGGATATAGACATGAATCGTATACAGTTTAAACAGAAGGTTGGTCAAAAAGCTGTGGTTTTTAAATTGAATAAAAGACCACCGGAAGGTGTTGTATTAACTAGAGAAGAGGTAGAGTCTATAGGATATTCGTTAAAACTAATGGAAAGATTAGAATAAATTAATTGAATAATTTTATTTAATATGGTAAAATCTTTATGAAAAGTAAATAGGAAATTTGGTTTGCCTATGGTAATTAAAAGGGAAAGAGGTGCAAATCCTCTGCAGCCCCCGCTACTGTAAGTAGTTACGAAACTTAAGGTTCCACTGCAAGATTTCTTGTGGGAAGGATAAGGAGTAGGGTTAAACTATGAGCCAGGAGACCTGCCGAATTTCTCGATAAAGTATACTTTCGGAGGGAAGGTTGTGCTTATGGGTGAATCTATGACGGGGGAAGTCTGTCATTTAACATTCACTGTGTATAAGTATACAAGCTCTACCTAAAGAAGGTGGAGTTTTTTTATTTTATAGTAAACTCCAATTCATCCGAAGGTCTAATTCAAAAAAAGAAAGGGGTATTATTATGAAGAGAAAAAGAGTGTATTTATTATTAATTGCTTTACTTATTTTAGTAGCTCCAAACTTTGCAAGTGCTATGCACATAATGGAAGGATATCTACCTCCTATGTGGGCAATTGGTTGGATAGTGGTGGCTATACCGTTTTTGATTAGGGGATTCAGTAATATTAATGGAATAGTTAAAAACGAGCCAAAGAAAAAATTATTACTTGCACTTGTTGGGGCATTTGTGTTTATATTATCAGCCCTTAAGATTCCATCGGTAACGGGAAGTTGTTCCCATCCCACAGGAGTTGGATTAGGTGCCATATTATTTGGACCCACTGTAATGACTGTTTTAGGAGTTATAGTTTTACTGTTTCAAGCATTACTATTGGCCCACGGAGGAATAACAACTCTGGGAGCAAATACATTTTCTATGGCAATAGTAGGTCCATTAGTGGCATATGGATTGTTTAAATTGTTGAAAAAACATAACGTAAAGGGTGGTGTGGCAGTTTTCTTAGCTGCAACTTTAGGAGATTTAGCTACATATATGATGACCTCAGTTCAATTGGCAGTTGCCCATCCCGATGCCACCAGTGGAATAATAGGATCTATGTCTAAGTTTATGTCAATATTTGCAGTAACTCAATTACCTATTGCCATAGCAGAGGGAATTATAACAGTTATAGTGTACAATCTATTAATGGAATATAAAACCGAAGGGGGTAATTTAATTGAAAACATCAACTAAAAATCTTATCTTATTGGGACTTGTTATAATAATTATATTAATACCCCTTATATTTATGGGGAACTCAGAATTTGGAGGAGCAGATGGAGAAGCAGAAGGGGTTATAACAGAGATATCACCCGACTATGAACCTTGGTTTAGTTCTATTTGGGAACCTCCAAGTGGAGAAATAGAAAGTTTATTATTTGCATTACAGGCAGCCATAGGAGCAGGAATTATAGCTTATTTCTTTGGATATATGAAGGGAAAAAGAAAAAGTGCTAATAATAGATAAATATGCATATACTAATAAGTTGAAAGATAAAAATCCCTTGGCAAAGTTCTACTTTGCCATTTTTTTCTTAATATTGGCTATAGTATCTAAAAAATTTTATATTCATATTGCTATATTGTCAGTAATGTTTTTTATAACTATAACAATAGCTAAAATTCCCCTGAAAAAATATATCAAAATGATTTTAATACCTTCATCGTTTTTAGTACTAAGCATTTTAGCAATATTAATATCTGTATCTAAAGGAAATGGTGAATACATCATAAGTATGGAATTGTATAATGTAAATATTGGAATAACCAATGGAAGTATAGAAAATGGAAGAATATTATTTACAAGATCTCTATCGGCAATAACTTGTACTTTTTTTCTTATACTAACAACACCAATGAATGATATAATATATATACTAAAAAAGCATAGAGTGCCTAAGCTTTTAATAGAAATGATGGTGTTAATATATAGATTTATATTTATACTTTTAGAAGAATATAAAAATATCTATACAGCTCAACAATTAAGATTTGGATATATAAATATTAAAAATTCCTTTAAATCCCTTTCTGCTTTGATATCGGTGCTATTTACAAGGATAATGCTAAAATATGAACATATGGAAATGGCCCTTGACAGTAAAGGCTTTGATAATGAATTTTATGTGTAGGTGATTAAATGATAAAAACTAAAGATTTAACATATATATATGAGGATGGAACTAGGGCCCTTGACAACATAAATGTAGATTTAAATAAAGGAAATATAATAGGCATAATAGGAGCCAATGGGTCTGGAAAAACTACATTGTTTCTAAATTTGGTTGGCTTATTAAAGCCCACCAGTGGAAAAGTATTATTTGATGATAATCAAATAAGTTATAAAAAAAAGGAATTAATAAAGTTAAGAAAGAAAATAGGTGTAGTATTTCAAGATCCAGATAAACAGATATTTTATCCTAAGGTATATGATGATGTTGCATTTGGACTTAGGAACTTAGGATATGATGAAAGGGAAGTAAAGGGGAGAGTAGAAAAGGCCCTTGAAAGTGTAGATGCCAAGGACTTTAAAGATAAACCTGTTCATTTTTTAAGTTATGGACAAAAGAAAAGAGTAGCAATAGCAGGAGTACTAGCATTAGATAATGATATAATTTTTTTTGATGAGCCTACAGCAGGTCTTGACCCTATTATGACTAAAGGAATAATAGATATTATTAAAAGTATATCAGAAAAGGGAAAGAAAGTGGTTATATCTAGCCATGATATGGATTTAATATATAAGCTATGTGATTATGCATACATATTAAATAGTGGAAAAGTGATATCATCTGATAATGTAGAAAAAGTATTTTTAGATGATAGTATAGTAAAACAAGCTAAAATAGAAGCCCCCTGGCTTATTCGATTTCATAAAAATGTGGGAGGCCCTATATTTAAAAGGGAAAAAGAGTTATATAAATTTTTAAATGAAAGGATTTAAAATAGGATTAAATATATATTTAGAAAAAGTAATAAAAAATGGTAGCTATTCCGCAGGATTTGTGAAAATATAGAATAAGGGAGGAAATTGTTAGAATTCCACTGTTCGAGCATAGCGAGTTTGGAATTCTATTTTCGACCGTTTCTATATATTTTCCAAATCCGAGGACTAGCGGACATTTTTTATTACTTTTTCAATATCCTAAATTAAATATATATTTAGTCCTATTTTAATATAAAATTTTACATTTAAAAGGATATATATTGATGAATATAGAAATATAACTATTGTGACTTTATAAATAATGTGGTCACCAATACTTTATTAGGAGGCAAGAAGGTATGGAGAATATAATAAATGAAAGGGAAATGGGAATTGGAGAGATATTTTCCTATGGATTTAGTATTTTTAAAGAAAAATTTAAAACGATAGCTATGATAATATTAATAGTTTATATACCAATTAATATTTTATTAGAAATGGTATCTTCTATGATAATAACAGAAAACTTATTTAGAACATACTCAACATTAGTGGATTTGCTGGAATTATTATTTGGTATATTGGCTACAATGTCCATAACCTATGTAGTTTATGGATATATATATGGTGAAGATATAAAATATTATGGTGCCCTTGAAAAAAGCTTTAGTAGATGGGGAGCGGGTATAGGGACAGGTATTATCCGGGGAATAATACTTTTTATCCTATTTTTGGCACTTATAATACCCGGTATTATATTTGGAATATATTATACATTTATGGCTCAAGCAATTATATTAAAGGACATAGGTGGGAAAGATGCATTGGACTATAGTAGAGAAACTGTAAAAGGGAGTTGGGGGAAAGTTTTTGGATTATCGGTATTATCAGGTATTATAGGTATAATAGTATCTTTACCACTTTTAATATTACCGGAAAACTTTATAATAAATGTTTTGTCAAGCACTATTATAGACATATTTTTAGCTTTTATAGTTGTTGTAATGACTGTGGCCTTTATAAATTTAGATATTATTAAAGATAAGGAAACTTTATAGAATATAAAGAGAATAATATGAGTTTATTATTTGTTCTAATTATATAACATCTGAAGGGACGGTATGAATATGATAGTTAACGGCAAAAAAATAAAGAATATTAAAATAAGAAGAGCTAAATCAAGTGATGCATCGGAATTGGTAAAAGTAGTTAAACAAATACATAGGGAAACAGAAAACCTCCTTAATACTCCAGAGGAGTTTAATGTAACTGTAAACCAAGAAAAAGATTTTATAAAAAGTCAATCGCTTTTTTTAGTAGTGGAAGTTGACGGGAAAATAGTGGGTTCATCAACCCTTAGAAAAAATAACATAGAAAAACTAAGTCATACTTCAGTTTTTGGGATAACCATACTAAGGGACTATTGCAATCTAGGTATAGGAAGTAAGTTGGTGGAACATACTATTTCTTGGGCCAGGGAAGTAAATATAGAAAAGATTGATTTAGAGGTTTTTGAAAACAATAAACCAGCTATAAGACTATATAAAAAGTTTGGGTTTATAGTAGAAGGTAGAAGAAATAAATATATTAAAATTAATGGGGAATATCAAGATATGCTTCTGATGACTAAAATTTTGAGCTAATATAATATTTTCTTTAATGCTATTATAAAGTATGGGTATAGGGACTCAATATATTGAGTCCTTACACAACATGCTTAATTTTAGATATCTAAACTTTGTGCTTTGGGGCTAAAGGATTGGTAGTTGGGTGGATAGTCCATATAACTAGTTATTCATTTGGGATAAAAAGGACATGGCCATTTCAATTGATTTGGTAAGTTCTACTTTAACAATTTCTAAGTTTTTTTCTTCTGACCCCTCTTTTACAGTAAGTCTACATATATTCTTTCCAACTTCAAGTTGAACAAAGTCATCCTTTAATATATTCTTACAAGTATCTTTAATCATATTTCGGGTATTTTTATCTTGTAGATAAGGTTGTAACTGGTCTTGAAGGGATACCAATATCCTTTTTTTGTCATCTAGTTCTATATATTTTATAAATTCATTAAAATTGTCCATAAACATACTCCTCTCCATCTTATGATATAAATAATTATAACATAAAGAATATATAGGGTGATATGAAAAAAATGGAACTTTAAAATTTTTATCTCGTCTAATATAGTAATGTTAAAAAAAGAAAGGGTGTAGGAGTATGAAAAATAAAAAAATACTTATAATCTTTTGTATGATACTGGCTTTATCTCTTATAGTTAGCTGTAATGAAGAAAAAGTTCTAGAAGAAACATCAACAAAGAATGAAAATGATAGTATTAATAGTAATGAAAAAGAAGAATCCAGTGAAAATAAAGATTTGACTAAAGAAGAGAAAGTAATAAATAATGGTTCTATAGAGCCTTTCAATTCTGGTGATGCTAAAGTAAAAGATGTAGTCATTGGAGATATTTTAGATAAAGTAAATAGTAAGATTGGACCTGCCAATGAAATTGAAGATATGAATGAGGAAGACTTTGGTGATACAATAAAAATCAATAATTATGATTTTGGTAAATTAGAGTTTTCTAAAGGAGAAGATGGAAAGTTCTATTTATATAGAATTATTATACAAAATGATAATGTAATAGGTCCTAGGGAAATTAAAGTAGGAGATAGTGTTGAAACAGTACTGAGCAAGTTTCCTAATGATAATAATGATAAAAAAGACGGTATGAGGGTTTTATATGGTGGAGATTACGAATCTAATGGGTCAGGAATTTTATATTATGACGAAGATGATAATATATCCCTTATAAACTATATACATGGACAAGGGGGATTTGGTTCATATGGTATGAAATTAAGTATAGAGAATAATAAAGTAAAAGATATGGATATTATGGTTCAAATTAACTAACATTAAAGGAGATGAAATAAATTATGATACTTTCAGGAAAAGAAATAAAAAATAGACAAGGTAATGAAATAATAATAAAACCATTTAATGAAAAACAACTTAATCCCAATAGTTATAATTTAAGGTTAGATGATGAGTTATTAGTATATGAAGAAGAGGTCTTAGACATGAAAAGGGAAAATAAGACAAAAAAGCTAATAATACCACCGGAAGGAATAGTATTAAAACCAGGGAAGCTTTATTTAGGAAGGACTATGGAATATACAGAAACTGATAAATATGTTCCCATGCTAGAAGGAAGGTCATCAATAGGAAGGTTAGGTTTATTTGTTCATGTAACAGCAGGCTTTGGAGATGTTGGATTTAGTGGATATTGGACCTTGGAGATATTTTGTGTACAGCCTATAAGAATATATCCAGAAGTGGAAATATGTCAAGTTTATTACCATAGTATAGAAGGGGATTATGATAAATATAAAAGTGGTAAGTATCAAAATAATAAGGGGATTCAACCCAGTTTACTATTTAAAGACTTTGAAAATAGAGAGTTTTAAGTTAAGGTTATAAAATGCTTATAATCTTAACGAGGAGGGACGGTTAAAGATGAGTTTTATAATAGGAATAAGAATGGTTTTATTAATACTAATCATAATATTCCCAATATATATTATAGGAAAATCTTTTAAAAAAGGTTCTGAAGTTAAAAAGATGCTTATGGGAATAGAGATGACATTAGTTGGTGGAATATTAGTAATTGATTCAAATATGGATTTAGAAGAGGTTGGATATCTTATTATGTTTTTAGGCTTTATTGTCACCTTGGTAGGGTTTAATGAGAGGAAATAACACTTTTATCTAGTAATTATTTCTAGGCTATCTCTTTGGGTATAATAAAAGTAAGAGATAGATTTATAAAATAAGTCTAGAAATAGGAGGTAGCATATGCCGGTTCATAATAGTGAAATCAGTGATATATTCGGTAAAATGGCAGATTTATTAGAGATAAAGGGAGCCAATCAATTTAGAGTACGTGCCTATAGAAATGGTGCATTATCTATATCGAACCTTTCTAAAAGTCTTAGAAATATGGTTTCAGAAGGTGTAGATTTAACTGATATTGAAGGTATAGGCAAGGATCTTTCAGATAAAATTAAGGAAATTATAGAAACAGGATATCTAGAAGAACTTCAAGAACTGGAGTTGGAGTTTCCCGGTGGACTTATCGATATACTAAAAATTCAAGGCTTAGGACCTAAGAAGGTAAAGGTTTTATATGATGAATTAAACATAGGTAATGTAGATGAATTAAGAAAAGCAGCTGAAAATAATGATATTAGAAAACTATCGGGGTTTGGAGCTAAAACAGAAGAAAACATATTGGATGGAATAAAAGCTAGGGAAGAAAAAGGAGAAGATAAGAGATTTCTATTTGCCAAGGCTGAAGAATTTATATTATCATTAACTGAATACATAAAGGGTATTAATGGGGTAAATAAAGTCACTGTGGCAGGGAGTTATAGAAGAAGGAAGGAAACTATAGGGGATATAGATATTTTAGTAACATGTAAGGATAGAGATATAGTTATGGATAAATTTACTAACTATGAAGATGTGAATAAAGTAGTATCCCAGGGAAATACAAAGTCGACTATAATATTGAATTCAGGTCTTCAAGTGGATCTTAGGGTAGTAGATGGAGAAAGTTATGGTTCCGCCTTATTATATTTTACAGGATCGAAGGCCCATAATGTTGTATTAAGAAGCATTGCTAAGGATAAGGGATTAAAGGTAAGTGAATATGGAATATTTAAAGGGGATAAAAATCTTGCCAGTAAAACTGAAGAGAGTGTATATAAAAAGTTAGGGTTATCCTATATAGTTCCTGAATTAAGGGAAAACAATGGAGAAGTGGAAGCTTCTAAAAATAATCAACTACCTAAATTAGTGGAACTTAATGATATAAAGGGTGACCTTCAGATGCATAGTCATTATAGTGATGGCAGTAATACCATAAGGGAGATGGTTGAAGCTGCTAGAAAAATGGGGTATGAATATATAGCCATTACAGATCACTCAAAGAGGGTTACCATGGCTGGAGGATTAAAAAGAGATGATGTATTAAAACAACTTGAAGAGATAAATAAATTAAACGAAGAATATGATGATATAACTATTTTGAAGTCCATAGAAGTAGATATATTAAAGGATGGAACATTAGATTTATCCGATGATATATTAAAGGAGTTGGACTTAACCGTTTGTTCTACCCATTATAATAGAAATCTAAGTAGAGAAGAGCAAACTAAAAGAATATTGGCTGCCATGGAAAATCCATATTTTAACATATTGGCCCATCCAACTGGAAGAATAATTGGTAAAAGGGGAGAAATAGATGTGGATATGGAGAAAATTATAGAATCAGCTAAGAAAAATAATTGTTTTTTAGAGATAAATGCCTATCCAAAACGTCTTGACTTATCAGATAACTACTGTAGGTTGGCTAGAGAGATGGGTTTGAAACTTTCAATTTCTACCGATGCCCACTCTATAAATGATCTTAATAATATGATTTATGGAATTAATCAAGCTAGAAGGGGATGGCAAAGACCGGAGGATATAATAAATACACGGAGTCTTAAGGAGTTACTTCAATTATTGAAAAAGGATTAAAATCTATCTTCATAGATTTTAATCCTTTATTGACTCAAGGTCAGGTGGTCTTAATTGCTTTCCAAAATCTGTTATTGTCACATCTATACTTAAGTTGACTTCGGCCTTTGGATAACTTTTCATCCAATCATAGTCTATGTATTCCTTTGTAGTACTGAAATGTTTTCTGGCTTCTAAAGACCAGGCAAAGGGTTCCATTTTAAAATCATATTGGGTTCTTTCTATAAATTTATTAAACTTATGTCTTAAATTTTTTTCTATAGATTTTTTTAGTAGTTCCCTGTTCTTTATATTAGTTACATAATTAATCATACTAGGTATGGCAATAAGCCTTATTTCAAAAGAAACAGTAATATCTATTTTAGGTATATCGGTATTTAAGTCCATTTTGATATTTGGTTCGTGGCTTCTTTTTACGAGACAAGTTATTTTTCGATTATCATCTAGAGGATCAGGATATGTTGCAAGCATTGAATTGTTTTTAAAGGCCGGTCTTAAAAAATGGGATATCCTTGTTTCTTCTCCTGTCATAAGACCGATCATCTTTCCTTCCTTAAATGCAGCTGAGCCCATCATTTGAATAAAGTTATCATTTTTTATGGGGAGCTGTCCTGCTACATACTTGTCTTCACAACCGTAGGCAGGGGGAGGTGATTTTTTAGTTGTTCCATAAATAGCTAAGAATACCCCGGCATCTCCCTCTGTCAATTGTAGAAATTTATGTATAGTTGATTTAGATAATGATCCTGTTTCCTCGCCCCTTTTAGCTATAAAATCATAAAATTTATGGGGTCTAGTTATTAGCTGAGGGTCATTATTAATTATAAAATCCCTGGCATTTTCTTTAGATACTATAAAAAAAATATCCCTTTGAATCTCCCTTTCCCTTATTGCAGATTCCAGCAATGGAAAAAAATCATCAGACCTTGCAAGTTCTTCACTAACCACAAGTGTTCTTGTATGGGAAAAGGTTGGTCTTCTGGTTATAGACGAGCTAATCATATTTTTAGATGATATTATATCGGGAGCTATTACAGTTACTACTTCTGATGTTGGCTCTTTTTCTGACATTCCTGTTATATTACCTCCTCCCCCTTGGGGATTTTCAATTTCATATGTAACGGATACATTGTCTCCCTTGGCTTTATCTAATCCAATAACAATAATATAGGCCTGTTCTTCTAGCTCGATTCTATCCCAGCAACCTGTAAGTAATATCATAAATATTATTAAGATAATAAGCTTTTTCAATTGGAAACACCTCCCCTAACTTTAGATATTACCCAAAGAATTATAGGTAATAGTAAAAATACAATCCATAAATCAGATGATATAGCTATACTTTTTAAAGCATATACACTTTCTACTGTATTCCTAGGGATTAATCCTACCATAATATATAATGCTGTTATAGGTATTAATAGTGGTTCAAATTCTTTTAGATTTAAAGTATGACCTAAAGTGGCTGTAGTTAAATAAATAAAAAAGGAATACCTTATCATAGATGATGCAATCCAAAATAATAAAAAAATCATTTCTAGATTCACCAAAAATCTATCGGTTTCAATAAGCATAGTTAACTGCTGAAATGGAAAAGCAATCATTGTTATAGTTGGATAGTCAAAAACAACTATATAGACTAGGAAAAAGATAGTTACTTCTAAAGCTGTTATAACTATTGAAAGTAAACTGGCTTTTTTAAAAATTTTATAGCTTTTCACAAAGGGATAGATCATTCCTAGAAAGATCAATTCAACTAAAAAGCCGCTATAATGAAAGGACTGTCTTATTATTTCTAGTTTACCTGGGCCCCACAATGGAAATATCATACTTAAGTCCATATTCTTCCAAGATAATAAGATTACAAGTACTAGCCCCAATTTAGAGAATAAAATAATAAACCAAGCCAACCGACCTATAGTTTCAAAACCTCTACTAGCAATAAACCAAACACCTATAAATATAAATGTAAATATTATTGGCATAGGTGTATTGGATAGGAAGAGAGAATGTATAGTGTGTACATAGTTTCTACTCCTTAAAGCACCAGCCATAAGACTAAATAAAAATAAAAATATCCCAATTAAAAAACCCATATATTTACCTACTAAACTACGTATTATTTCCATTAAGTTTTCGGTTTTATATTTATTTAATAAGGATAAAAGAAAAAAATAAGGGATAGAAATAATTGTACTTGCTATTAATGGAACCATCCATGTGGAGAATTGAGTTCTTTTAAAAAAAATCATAGGGGTCATATCCGATAGTTCAAACCCAAGTAAAATTAACAGAATAGATAGAAACTCTTTAAAATCTATTTTATCTCTTTTTAATACTGTCATTAGTTACACCTACTATCATTTATATTTTCTTTACTTTATTTTTTTATTGGATTTAAAGGGGTTTAGCCATCTTTTCCATACAGGGGCTCTTAAGATGGTATTAGTTGGTGATTTGGTATAGGGTGCCAGTGGTGAAAAGTAAGGAACATCGAAGGACTTTATTGATAACATATAAGCAAATAAACATATAAGTCCCACTGATATGCCTATAAATCCCATGGTAGCTGCTAGGGCTGTTATCCCAAATCTAAGGATTCGTATACTAAAATTTAGACTGGTATCAGCAATAGCAAAAGAAGATATAGCAGTTATACCAACTATAATTATCATTATTGGACTAACTATGTTTGCATCAACGGCAGCTTGACCTAATATTAGCGCACCTACTATTCCAACTGTTGGACCTATTGGAGAAGGAACACGGATACCAGCTTCCCTTACTAATTCAAAAGACACCTCCATTATTAAAACCTCAACTAAAGCGGGAAAAGGAACAGTTTCTCTAGAACCTGCAATAGATATAAGAAGATCCAGTGGTATTAGTTCTTCATGAAAATTTGTCATAGCTATATAGGAAGCTGGGGCTAATAATGATATAAAGATGGCAAAAAGCCTTATTATTCTTAGAAAGTTTCCATATGCCCATCTTTCATAGGTATCCTCAGCTGTATGGAAAAAAGACCAAAAAGTAGCGGGTGCTACTAAACAAGCAGGTGTATTATCGGATAATATAACTATATTTCCTTCCTTTAAAAAATGAGCTGCTCTATCGGGCCTTTCAGTATATAAAAGAGAAGGAAATAAAGAATAGGGTCTTTCTTCTATGTGTTGCTCTAGTATTGAAACTGATTTTATGCCATCAACCTTTATTTCTTTTATCCTATTTTTAATGTTTTCAATAAGTTTTGGTTCTGTTACATCTTTTATATACATCACCGATATATCAGTTGATGATGTTTCTCCAATAATAAGGGTTTCTGTTATAAGATTTCTATTTCTTAATTGTTTTCTTATTAGAGATCGATTAACTTCTTGAGATTCAGCAAAAGACTCGTGGGGGCCCTTTATAACAACTTCATTTTCAGCCTTAGATATATTTCGATACTCAAATCCTGTGGCAACGATACTAAGGGCTTCTTTATAACCATCTATAAGTACCACAACATGTCCTTTAAGTAGGTCCTCTGATATTACTTTTAAATTATTGAACCTATTGCTTTCTATAGTAGTAAGGATTTTCTTTTCAATATCTGATAATGGGATCTTAGTAGATATACTTATATTTTTCCACATCAATGGTTTTATAATGTGTTCTTCGATTTTTTCTTTTTTAACCATACCATTTAGATAAAAAAGCATTGCGTCTTTATTTAGTGATTTTATGTAGAGATCTTTTATTGTAAAGTCTATATTTGTAGGATAAGAAAAAAGTTCCTTTAGTTTATCTGAATTGTCTTTTAGATTTGAAGTGAGTTTGATTTTATTGAGGGGAAGACCTATTTTTTGTGTTGACTGGGATTTTTCATTCTTTTTATGTTCATTAAAGAATGAAAAAAGTTTTTTCATAATAAACACCTTTCCTTTAATTGAGTTTAAAAACTTATTTAAATCCTTATTTCCATTTTTAACATATAAATGAAATCATATACTGAGAAGATTGGTAGACATAATATAGATTGTGTTTCACTAAAGTGAATAATAAAAAGTCTTGACCTTAACCCTAGGCTAAGGTTTATAATTAAATAAAACCTGGGACAAAGGGACTGTCCCTTTGTCCCAGGTTTTACTAAATTAGAGAGGGGTAAAATTTTGAGAGAAAAATATAGTATAAAAGAAGTGGCGGATTTGTTTAGTATTAAATCAAATAAATTAAGGTTTTATGAGAAAAAGGGGTTAATAAGCCCTAAGAGGGATCCTAAAAATGATTATAGATATTTTGATAATGAAGATATATTAAAAATACACACAATACTTATGTATAGAGCCCTTGATACTCCATTAAAAGATATTAAAGATATCATGGAGAACACATTTAAAGACAATATATTAGAGCACTTTTATAAACAATGGGAAGTAACCAATGATAAGATTCATAAATTAAGACTTATTAAAGATTCTATGGAAAATATAATGGATGCTATATATGAATGTGAAAATAAAAATTATCATGATATAATAGTAGAAAATGGAAAAGAAATAAAGAGGATATATGAAATAAAGGATAATTGGGAAGATAAGTGGGATTTTGATGGATGGGCAAATGTTTATGATGATTTTGTAGAAAAAGATCCAAGTTCATTAAAGATGTATAAAGAATATGATAATTTATTAAAAACTGTTTATCAGAATTCTATAAAAGGACAGGATAAAAACATTAAAATATTAGATATAGGTGTGGGAACAGGCAATCTTTCTTGTAAATATCTAGAAGGTGAATATGATATTGTTGGCATTGATCAGTCAAGGGAAATGTTAAATAAGGCAAAACAAAAGTTTCCCAAGTTAAAGTTAAGGCTAGGAGAATTTTTAAAGATACCCTTTGAAAATAAAAAGTTTGATGTTATAGTGTCCACATATGCTTTTCATCACCTAAATGAAGATGAGAAAAAAATAGCCATAAAGGAAATGTTACGGGTCCTTAAGGACGATGGTAAAATAGTTATAGGAGACTTAATGTTTAAAGATAATAGATCAAAGCAGAGGATAATGAGAGATTTAAATGAAAAGCAGATTATGGAAATAGAAGATGAGTATTATTCAAATGTAGATATGTTAGAAAATGAGTTTGAGAAATATGGTAGAGAGATTAGTATAATAAAGGTTGATAGGTTGGTATATATAGTTGAAGTTAAATGAAATTAGGAAATATTGAGAAATTTATCAGGAGGGTTAATTGTGGATATTCTTATAAGTTTAAACTTTGCTATTTTTATATTTTTAAGTTTAATAATTAATAGTAGAGTTATAGAGAAAAAATCAGTTATTTGGTTTTGTATTATATTAGCTACTATATCATCTTTTTTTGTTGCTTTTTCATTTATGTTAATAGCAGGATCTTAGCTATAAATTATACTTGTGTATCTGGAGGATTTTTAATCTCCTCAAGTCTGTCTTTTAATCACATTTTTCCTTGCTTTGTCAATGCTCTGGGGGATTCGTAATCCCCCAACTAATTTAAAACTTTATCATGCCATTTCCTTCATTATATCCAATATAACTTTATCGGTGGTATCCATTCCCTTACTGCTAAGGGTTCCTAAATTTAAAATGGTATCTTCTACTTTTTCTGCTACTATACCATTTTTAGCAAATGTAATACTATCATTTAATGCAAGGATAGCAGACTGAATAGCTGATGAAGCTGCAGTGGCTAGTTTAAGGGCACATCCCACCTTTGCACCATCACATATCATACCACTTAAATTTGCGATCATATTTTGTATAGCTCCTTCAATTTGATTGTAGTTACCACCCATAAGCCAAGCTATAGAGGCACTGGCTCCCGTTGCAGAGGCTATACCACAACCACATAGGGCAGAAAGTCTTCCTATATAGTTTTTGATATAACAGTTTATTGTATGGCTTATTGCAAGGGCCTTTACTATCTTATCGTCATTTGCATCAAATTTCCTTTTATATGCAACTATTGGTAGTATGGCAGTAAGGCCATTATTACCACTACCATTGGAACTCATCACTGGCATAGTAAGTCCCGACATTCTAGCATCAGAACCAGCAGCAGTTAACATCATGGCAGTATTTATTAAATCATCGGATAATAGTCCTTTTTTCATACTTTCATGGAAGCCATAGCCTACTCCAATACCTAGCTTTTTCTTAAGACCTTCTTCTGCAATCTTCTCATTCATTACAAAGCCATCTAGGAGAAATTGTAGCTCATTGCAGTCAATGTCCTCTATTTCTTTTATTAAATCTATAATTGTAGTATCAAATAATTTGTTGGAGCTAGTACTAAGATTTTTAATATCAGAACTTTTATTTAAAAGTATATCTCCATCACTTTGAATATAGGTAAAGTTATTATGTTTATTTTCTATAATAACTTTAGAAAGTTTATTATCTCCATAAAGATTAACTTCCACATATATTTTTTTGTCTGTATCCTTTATTTTAAGAGCTAATAAATCCTTTTCTAACAAGTCTTTTGCTAGATTTACTTGGTCTTTACTAATACCATCTAAAACAGATAAATTCTTTTTAGAATCTCCCCCTATAACTCCAAGGGCAGCGGCAATATTCAATCCAACTAAATCTGTATTTGGAATACCTACCCCTAAACCATTTTTATATATATTGGGACTTACTAAAACCTCCACTTTTTTTAATTCATTATAATCTATTATATCCTTAGCCTTAGCACAAGCTAGAGCAACAGCCACCGGTTCAGTACAACCTATAGCAGGAACCACTTCACTTTTTAGTGTATCTATAATAAGATTTTTTAAATCCATAATACCCCTCCTAAACAAGTTATACTTACTATATAAGCAATAAATATGCCAAGTTAATTGGCTAGGTATATATTTGGTGAGTTAATTTTGAAAAGTATCTATGGAATGTAATAATATAGAGATTTTAAAGAAGTGGAGTTTTAATTATAATATCTTTTATTTAATAAAACAAAGACTATAAATTAAATTAACTTTGTTTCGATTCTCATTATGAGAAAAAATAAGTCAAAACAACCGTCTCAATATGAGAATATTCTCATATTGAGACGGTTGTTTTGATCCTTGCACTTTTTAAAGAACAAAGAAGCGACAAAGTCGCCTTTGTTCTTTAATACTTTATATTATACAGCTTAATCTTCCTATAAATAGTAGCCCTACTTATCCCTAAAGCCTTTGCAGCCTTTAATATTCCCGACTTGCTATTACCATGTTTATTAACCGCCTTTATTATTTCTTGTTTTTCAAGAACTGATATTGGAAGTATGTCTTCAATAGTGTTGTCAGTATCCATATCTTTAAAACGGTTAGGTAAATCCCATATCTCTATAGTTTCGCCTCTACACATATTAACAGCATATTCCACTACATTTTCAAGCTCTCTAACATTGCCTTGCCAATTATAGTTTTTAAATAAGCCTAAAACTTCGTTATTTATAGATTTGATATCCCTATTTAATTTAAAATTAAACTTATTTATAAAATTATCAACTAATATCTCAATATCATCGGTTCTATCCTTAAGGGGAGGTAAATATATTGGAATTACGTTTAATCTATAAAATAAATCCTCTCTAAATTCTCCCTCCTTGACTTTTTTATCAAGGTCTTTATTTGTAGCTGCCAAAACCCTAACATTGATAGGTATAAGTTTGTTTCCTCCTACTCTGTTGATAGTATTTTCTTGAAGAACCCTAAGGAGTTTCGTTTGCATATGAAGGGGCATATCTCCTATTTCATCTAAAAATATGGTTCCATTGTTGGCAAGTTCAAACTTACCAACCCGTCCCCTTTTATTAGCTCCTGTAAAAGCTCCACCCTCGTAGCCAAATAATTCACTTTCAATTAAATTTTCAGGAATTGCAGAACAGTTAATGGGAATAAAAGGGCCATCTTTCCTATTGCTGTCATGATGTATTGATCTTGCAAAGAGTTCCTTTCCAGTACCGCTTTCTCCCTGTATTAAAACTGTGGAACAACTTTTAGATATTCTTTTAGCATGTTCTTTAACTAAGGTTATTTCTTTACTATGCCCAATTATGTCATTGAAATCTGTGGGTTTATTATTTGTAATGTCATTAACAACTCGTATAACTTCATTCATTTTATTAAAGGTAAAAATATATCCTATAATTTTTTTATTTACTATTATTGGTTTTACATTATATAGACCCCTAAATTCTTTGCCGTTTACTATATAGTTAAAATCTTTGTTCTTATGGAAACACTTAGTTTTGGAGAAATAATCTATTGATATATTATCTATTAGATTTTCAATATTTGTAGTAGGGTGATTCCTAATCCCCCTACTAACTTTATCATTTTTCAAATGAAACATTTCGTCGGCTATGGAATTATATCTTAAAATTTCACCATTTTCATCTGTAGATATAACACCAATATCAATAGAGTCTACTAAAAATTCCAGCTCTTGATTCATTAAGTTTATTTTATCGGTTTTCTTTTTTTCCTTTAGCTTAGCTTCTATTAAATCAGCCATTCTGCTTAAAAACTCAAGGAGGTTTTCCTTATTTGCATCAATAATAGACTTTTGACACTTGTTAAAGGCTATAAGACCTATTATGCCTATAGTATCGTTATCAAAGTTTATGGGACAGCAAACTTGGGCAGTCTCGGTACATTTATTTTTATTTAAACAATTTGCACAAGCTTCATGAAATCTAGGGTTATCTATTATAAATTTTTCTTTTCTTTTCAATGCATAGTCAAACACACAGTTTTTGGCTACTTTTTTTCCGATTCTATCGAGATAGTTTCCCGTCCCTGTTATTCTATTTAAATCTTTATCAACTATAGTTATATCAACATTTATAACACTGGCAATGGCACTGGTTACCCTAAGTAAAGTATCATAAATATCTGTTAGTTTAGGAATTTCTTTAGACAAAATAAGCACTCCCTTACATTTTATTAATAAAATGTATAGTATTTATTATATATTTTATTTTATTTATATATAGAAAACAACCTTGTTGTTAAAGAAGAAATAAGAATTTTAAAAACAAAGAATAAATGGGGAAACCATGGAATGAATTCGACACTACAATTGTATGTAGGGACTGAATATATTCAGTCCCCCGCCGTATGAAGAGGCGGGAGGATTAATTATCCACTGAAAAAGGTAGAGGGGAATTCATTCCAGGGTACTATTTAATTAATTTAAAATAGATTATTCTTAACTATAGCGGATAAATATAGTAATATATACATAAGGAGGGATTGAGTTGAAAGGTAAAATTATAATATTATTATTTATATTATTATTGCTTGCAGTAGGTATATCTGGATGTGTACCGGGAGATGGTAGTTATACAGGTAGTGACCCAGCAGGTTTTTTTTCGGGGATATGGCATGGATGGATTGCACCTATAACCCTTGTAATAAGCATATTTAAATCAAATATTAGTATATACGAACCAATTAATACAGGTTTTTTCTATGATTTTGGCTTTTATATTGCCATAATAAGTGGATTTGGGGGAATAGCTCTTAGCAGGAAAAATAAATAATAGAGAGTTAATAAATAAGAATGGGTAAAGAAGAAAGAAGAATTAAGGTGATTTTACTCCTGAAAATTGTCCACTGTTAGTTATAATAAGTAGAGGGGGGATTTATTCCCCCATAATTAGAATTTGACAAAATATTCTGGATAGAATATAATTATATTAGATTATTACGGGAGGAGTGGTGTTTTATGTTAATAATAAATAGATTATATAAAAACTCATCAAAACAAAATAATGCATCTGCTCCTAAGGGAAGTTATATTTAAATAAAATTTATATATGAGATTTTTATACCCTTAGAGTAGGTAAAACCTAGCTTTAAGGGTATTTTTATGTCTAAATTTAAAACTGTTTTGTATTTTGAAGTAAAAAAAGCCTAATGACCCTTAAAATATACTTAAGTCTATTTTAAGGGTCATTAGGCTTTTGACTTTAATTTACAATTATATGAGCCCTGCTAGGTCAGTCAGTTGATACTAAAGTAGTTATAATACTGGGAGGAAAACATATTGAATAATAAATCAAAAATGGCTTTACAAAAACTTGGGTGGAATCAAGAGTGGGAAGAAAAATTAAATGAATATGATGGTTCATATGATATAGGAAGAATTGGCATTCAACATAGAGATATTTATAAAATATATACAGAAAAAGGAGAAATCCTTGGTGAAGTATCAGGAAAAATGAAGTATGAAAACACCACTAAAGAAGATTATCCAGCAGTTGGGGATTGGGTAATTATAGATAGAGTAGATCCCCAAAAGGGTAATGCATTAATACATGGGATATTAAAGAGAAAAAGTAAATTTTCAAGAAAAGTTGCAGGAGGTAAATCAGATGAACAAATAGTAGCTGCTAATATAGATAAAGTATTTATATGTATGTCGTTAAATAAAGATTTTAACCTTAGAAGACTTGAAAGATATCTTACTATGGCATGGGAGAGTGGAGCAAATCCCGTAATGGTATTAACAAAGTCAGACTTATGCCATGACATAGATAATATGGTAGAAGAAGTTAATACAGTAGCTTTCGGAGTTCCTATTGTTGTTATCAGTTCAGTTACTGGGAAAGGAATAGATAAAATAAATGAATATGTAAAAGAAGGAGAAACCATAGCACTACTAGGTTCATCAGGGGTAGGTAAGTCCACACTTATTAATCAGTTATTGGGAGAGGAGAAGTTACTTACTAAAGAAGTAAGGGAAAGTGATGATAGGGGAAGACATACCACAACCCATAGGGAACTAATAGTACTAAATACTGGAGGAGTAATAATAGATACTCCAGGGATGAGGGAGTTTCATATACTAGATTCTAGCAGTGGCATAAATAATGCTTTTAATGATATAGAAGAACTGGCATTAAATTGTAAATTTAATGATTGTAAACATGCTACTGAACCGGATTGTGCTGTAAAAAAAGCAATAGAAGAGGGTTTAATTTCCCAAAAGAGATTTAAAAATTATCTGCATTTAAAGAGAGAGGCCAAGTATATGGAGAAAAAGGCTAAATTAAAAGAAATGAAAAGGAATAAAAGGAAAAAGAGTAAATAATATAAAATGTTAAAAAAATGAAACATTCACTATTTTTTAAAGGGATATATGTAATAAAATAGAATTATATATAATATAAAACATAAAAGGTGGTATGTGTTATGAAAATAAAAGTTAGAGTTTCCTTAGCTACAGTGTTATTATTAACATTAGTTTTAGGGTTAAATGGTGTTTATGCTCAAGACTCGGAAGAGATAACGAGCTATAGTATTAATGTTAAATACAATGAAGAAGATAAAATACTAGATGCCACAGAAGAAGTAAAGTTTACAAATAATTATGAAGATAGTTTAGAAAACTTGATATTACACTTATACCCAGATTCATATGGTTCTTATGAAACTATGCCAGAAATGCTTGGGGGTGCTCCCGATGGAGAAATAACTGAAGAAAAAAAGGGAGACATAGACATAAAAAAGGTATTGATAGAAGGCCAAGAGGTGAAATTTACAGAAGATAATCAAATATTGGATATAAAATTATCTAAACCTTTAAAGCCAAAGGAGTCTATAGAATTTACTATTGATTTTTCTGTTAAGATTCCAAAGGGGATGGATAGATTAGGATATTATAAAGATGGGGTATCAATAACAAATTGGCACCCAATAATGTCTATATACAATTCAGAAACTGACCTATGGGATACTAATCCATTTCATCCAATTGGGGAGTCTAACTATAGTGATATAGCAAATTATAATGTTACATTAGAAGTGCCAAAGGATATGGAGGTAGCAGCAACAGGTGTAACTCAGTCAGAAGAAACTAAAGGTGATACTAAAGTAATTGATATTAAAGCAGAAAATGTAAGAGACTTTGTGTTTATGATGAATAAAAATTATAAAGTTATAAGTAAAGAAGTAGATGGTATAAAAATAAATTGTTTTTATATCCCCCATGAAACAGCAGAGAATAAAGAAAAAGATGCCCAAATAATGTTAGATACTGTATCTGATTCTGTTGAATTTTTCAATGAAACTATAGGTAAATATCCCTATAAAGAATTAGATATAGCCGAGACTTATTTAGCAGGAGGAGCTATGGAATATCCTCAGCTTCTGCAAATGGGAGGTTATGGGAACTTCTCTGAAAACTACAAAGAAAGTGAAATGTTCCCCTTTGTATTATCAGCTGCAGTACATGAGGCAGTTCATCAATGGTGGTATGTTTCTGTAGGTAGTAATGAATTTGAAGAGTCAGTAATGGATGAGTCCCTTACTGTGTTTACAACAGCATATTATTTTGAAAAAGAATATGGAAAGTATCATGGTAATGGGGTATTAATGGATGTTATAAATAATCTTAAATACATGCAACCTCAAAGGACTCCTTTCTCAGCAGGGGTAGATGAGTTTGTAGATTATTATGATTATGTGGATACTATTTATAGAAGAGGTCCCGCTTTATTTGAAGATTTAAGAAAAAAAGTTGGAGAAGAAAAGTTTCTAGAGATATTAAGCACATACTATGATAAGTATTTATTTAAAAATGGTTCTATTGAAGGTTTCTTAGGTGTAATAGAAGAAGTGGCAGGGAAAGAAGTAATGAATGAATTTAAAAATGATATAAATTCAGATAATTATACCTTAGATGACTATAATTTAAGTGAAGAAGAGCAAAAGAAAATCAGATCTACAGAACAGAAAATGAGACTTGCAAGGACGGAAAGCATATATGGAACTACTTTTTCAAGTATTAAACTAAGGGCATTAAGAGAAGAAAAAATTATTATAGTTAAGCCTTCTGTTATGGAAGAACTAGAAGCAACTGCTGTCAATGACGTAATCAAAAGCATAAAGAAAAATTTACCAGAAGATAATGACAAAATTATAGAAGTAAAAAGTGCTAATGAGATAACCGAAGAAGAAATTAACGGTAACAATATAATTTATTTTGGGAGCATTGAAAAGAATAGATTTTTGAAGGATGAAAAATCCCTAGTAAAAGTAAAAGAAAATCAATTATTATTAGAAAATATTGTTATAAATGATGAAAATCCAACAGGAACATATATAATAAAACACCCTAAAAATAAGAACAAGTTATTAATAAATGTATTTTGGAATAAAATTAATTGGGATTATCAAATAGGAGCTTTATTTACTTCTAATAATTTCCTATGGAATCAAGTTTATGATTATAGAATTATAACTGAGGATCATAATGAGATTTTAGGAAGACACTGATGTATTTTAGTAAATAAGCTAAATAATAAATAAGAAAGTAAATAGATTCATTGTAAAAGATTAAAAAACCCTCTAATATTGGCTAAAATATTAAAGGGTTTTTTAATAATAAAATAAATTTTTTAAATATATGATGCTTAATAAAAAAAGGTGGGATAATATATGAAGGGAAAAGTGAGGATTTCTTTAATAATAATTTTATTATCTACAATGATTTTAGGTTTAAATGGTGTTTTTGCAAATGATGAAGGGACTATAACAGATTATAATATAAAAGTTACATATGATGAAAGTGCAAAGATTTTAAATGTTGCCGAAAAGGTAAAGTTTACTAATAATTACGATGATGCATTGACAGAGTTGGTATTACACTTATATCCTGACTCATATAACGATTATGAAACCATGACAAAGATTTCCAATGATAGCAAGAAAGGAGACCTTTTAAGAGAAGAGATAGGAGATATTAAAATAAATAAAGTACTAATAACAGGTGAAGAGATGAGTTTCACTGAGGATAATCAAATACTAGCCATTAAATTACCCAAACCCCTAAAACCCAATGAAAGCATAGAGCTTAATATTGATTTTTCAGTTAAAATACCCAATGGACGGGACCGATTAGGATATTATAAAAATGGTATATCCATAACAAATTGGTACCCTATAATGTCTATATATAACTGTGAAACTAATACATGGGATACAAATCCATTTCATCAAATAGGAGAATCAAACTATAGTAATATAGCAAACTATAATGTAACATTAGAAGTTCCAAAGGATATGAAAGTTTCATCTACAGGTATAACAAAGTCTGAAGAAATAAAGGGTGATAATAAAATCATTAATATAGAAGCGGAAAAAGTAAGAGACTTCGTATTTATGATGAATAAAGATTATAAAGTTATAAGTAAAGAAGTAGATGGTATCAATATAAACTGCTACTATGTTCTCCATGATGGAGTTAAAAATAAAGATAAAGATGCAGAAATAATGTTAGAGGTTGTAACTGATGCTGTTAGTTTTTTTAATGAAACCATAGGGAAATATCCCTATAAAGAGTTAGATATAGCAGAAACATACATAAGGGGAGGAGCTATGGAATACCCTCAATTATTGCAAATGGAGGCATACGGTAATCTACCTAAGGATTATAAAGAAAGTTCAAAACTCCCTAAAGCATTAACTTCTGCAGTACACGAAGTGGCTCACCAATGGTGGTATGTGGCAGTTGGAAATAACGAGTTTGAAGAGTCCTTTATGGATGAATCTATTACTGTATTTACAACTGCATATTATTTTGAAAAAAATTATGGTAAATATCATGGTGATGGAGTTATAATGGGAATTATAGACGGACTAGAATATTATCCTGCTCAAAAAACCCCTTTCTCTGGAAGTGTAGATGAATTTAAGAATTATATGGATTATGTTTTTACTATATATATGAAAGGGCCTTCTCTATTTGAAAAATTAAGGCTAGATGTAGGAGACGAGCAATTACAGGAGATATTTAAACAATACTATGATAAATATTTATTTAAAAATAGTTCTATAAAAGAGTTCTTAAAAATAATAGAAAAGGTGTCGGGAAAAGAAGCAATGTTAGCATTTGAGAATAGAATAAATTCAGTTGAGTATACACCAATAAAATATAAGTCTAATGAAGAAGTGAAAAAGAAAATGGAGCTAGCGAAAGAAAAAATTAGAATTTCAAATATTGAAAACCAACAGGGAAAAGTATTTGAAAGTATTAAACTAAAGGCATTAAAGGGAGAAAAAATTATCATAGTAAAGCCTTCTATCATGGAAAAACTAGAAAAGGAAGCCGTTGATTATGCTATAGATGGAGTAAAAGATTCTTTGACACAATATGAAACTGCTACTGTAGAAGTTAAAAATAGTAGTGAGGTAACTAAAGGGGAATTAGATAATAATAACATAATATTTTTTGATAATATTCTAAATAATAAGTTTCTAAATTTAGAAGACAATAAACCGTTAATTGAAATTAATGATGGTAATATAGTTATAAAAAGTGTAACTATAAAAAAGGACAATCCAATGGGAATTTACATAACTAGACATCCGAAAGCTTTAAATAAATTACTAATAAATGTATTTTGGGAGAAGATAGAAAGCAAATATCAACTTGATGATTTACTATACTTTCCCAATTATTTCATACATCAGCAGTATAATTATAAGATTGAAAATAGGGGTGGCAATAAAACTTTAGGTATAGAGCAATAAAATTAGATTTTAATCTAAAAAAGAATTTTGCCATAGGCAAAATTCTTTTTTAGATATACTTCTTACAAAAACTTTTTCTATGATATTTACTTATACCATATTCTATGATAGCATCTCTATGCTCTTTAGTGCCATACCCCTTATGTTTTTCAAAGTTATAGTCTGGATACTCTTTATGACAAATATCGATTACATATTTGTCCCTAGATGTTTTAGCTAAAATTGATGCGGCAGCTATACAAGCGCTTTGAGTATCTCCTTTTTTTAATGTTTTATGATTAGGTATAGGAATATTATTATAACAACCATCAATAAGTACCAGATCTGGATTAAGGCCACTACTCTCCTTCATGTTTTCCAGTGCCTTTTGAAAAGCTAAAAAATTAGCCTTTTGAATACCAATAGCATCTATAGTTTCATTACTTACACTACCAATACCCCATCCAAGGGCTATTTCCTTTATCATATCTGCAAGCTTATATCGTTTTTTTTCTGCTATTTTTTTACTATCATTAAGGTCTAAACCTTCTATATCACATATATTTTTAGGAAGAACAACACAGGCAGAATAAATGGGACCAGCCATACAACCTCTACCTGCTTCGTCTATTCCACATAATATATCTACATTGAGTTTTCGATCAAAGTCTTCAAATCTTTTTAATCTTTCTTCCCTAGTTTCTCTTTTTTTAGTCATATTAAAACCACCTTTATGTTTTTCTATCTTCTTTCTTCTTTGTAAATTCTACTTTAATAAAAATAGGGTCTAGGCATTCCTAGACCGATTTTAACGTCCTAAGTTCCTAGCCTTTAGAAACTTTATTTCCATATTAAAGTTTTAGGTTACTCCCACGGACAGGGTATGCCCTGTCCCTACATGATTATTTTCTATTATATCATAATGATTTTCGATATAATAAAAAAAATTCAAAAATATAGTTGCAAAGTTAAATACTAAGTGTTATACTTATATAAGAGCAATTCCGAAAAAATAAATCTTTACTTATAAATTTAAGAAATTATTTACACAGTTTGTATTAACATATAGCAACAATAATTTCCAAGATTTTATAGTTAAAGTGCATTTGTAGGAATTAAAAATAAAATTTTGGAGGTATTTAACATGACTAATGGTACAGTAAAATGGTTTAATGCAGAAAAAGGATTTGGATTCATCACTACAGAAGAAGGAACTGACGTATTCGTTCATTTCTCTCAAATAAACAAAGAAGGATTCAAGTCTTTAGAAGAAGGCGAAAAAGTTACATTTGAAATTACAGAAGGACAAAAAGGTCCTCAAGCTTCAGACGTAACACCTGTTTAAGAATTAAATTAAACTAGATTAAAAACCCAAAGGAATTTATTCCTTTGGGTTTTATTTTTATCTAAGAACCTGATCAAACTCACCAGATTTGTGCAACTCCATTAAGTCATCACATCCACCAATAAACTTATCACCAGCAAATATTTGAGGAACAGTAGAAGAGCCTGTTTTTGATTCTAATTCTTTTAATTTTCCCCTATCGGTTGTGATATCAATCTCATCAAATTCAATACCTTCATTATCTAAAAGATTTTTCGCTTTGATACAAAATGGACATGTATTAAATGTATATACGGTTACTTTTTTATCCATAATAAACCTCCTATTATATTTAATATTATTTAAGTTACTTTCAGTATATAATATTATTACCCTAAAAAATATGAAATAATAATAATTAAAGAATAAAGAATAGAGAATGAAGAATAGATAAGGTTATTTTACTCTTTAGGGTCGTAAAATTCAATTATGTAGGGACAGGGCATGACCTGTCCGCCGCCTTGAAAGAGGGGGCAATGAACTGAAAATAAAAATATAGATTCAAACTATTTCCTTTAATAAATAAAACATAAACTGTATAATTAAATTAAACAATAAAAAATTAAGGATGATAATATGAAGGATTTTTTACCTATAAATGAAAATGATATGAAAAAAAGAGGTTGGGATCAACTGGACTTTATAGTAATAACAGGGGATGCATATGTTGACCATCCCTCCTTTGGTGCTGCTATAATCAGTAGAGTTTTAGAAAATAGGGGATATAAAGTTGGTATTATAGCCCAACCGTCATGGAAGAGTGATAAAGATTTTAAAAAATTAGGAAAACCTAAGATGGGATTTCTAATAACCGGTGGAAATATAGACTCTATGGTAAATCACTACACCGTTGCTAAGAAAAAAAGAAGGGATGATCTATACTCTCCAGGGGGGAAAAGTGGATACAGACCTGATAGGGCAACTATAGTTTATAGTAATAGGGCAAAGGAAGCATACAATGATGTACCAATAATATTAGGGGGAATAGAGGCCAGCTTACGTAGACTTGCCCATTATGATTATTGGGATGATGATATAAGAAGGTCTATACTACTTGATTCTAAGGCTGATTTAATAGTATATGGTATGGGGGAAAAACAAATAGTAGAGATAGCAGAGGCCTTAGATGCAGGAATACCTATTGAAGAAATAACTTATATTAATGGAACAATATATAAAACAAAGGATATAAATAGACCCTATAAACCTATTATGCTACCATCATATGAAGAAATAACAGACTCAAAGAAAAAATATGCAGAAAGTTTTATGGTTCAGTATAAAAATATGGACTTGGTATACGGAAAACCATTGGTTGAAAGTTATGATGACAATTACTATGTGGTACAAAACCCACCTCAACCACCTATTAAGCAAATAGACTTAGATGATGTATATAAACTTCCATATATGAGAACATATCACCCTACATACGAAAAGGATGGTGGAATACCAGCTATAAAGGAAGTAAAATTTAGTCTTATAAGTAACAGAGGGTGTTTTGGAAGTTGTAATTTCTGTGCCCTTGCATTTCATCAAGGGAGGGTAGTTCAATCCAGAAGTCATGGTTCCATTGTAGAAGAGGCTGAAAAAATAATAGATGATAAAGACTTTAAAGGATATATTCATGATGTGGGAGGTCCTACTGCTAATTTTAGACATAGAGCTTGTGAAAAACAGGTAAAACATGGGGTATGTAAAGAAAAACAATGCTTATTTCCTAATCCATGTAGTAATCTTAAAATAGAACATCATGATTATTTAAATCTTTTGAGAAAATTAAGGGATATACCAAAGGTAAAAAAGGTTTTTATAAGGTCTGGACTTAGATATGACTATCTTATTCATGATAAGGATGACACTTTCTTTAATGAATTATGTAAACATCATATAAGTGGACAGTTAAAGGTTGCCCCAGAACATATATCCCCTAGGGTTTTAGAAAAGATGGGAAAACCTAAAAGGGAAGTATATGAACGTTTTGTGAAAAAGTATGAAAAGGTAAATAAAAGGCTGGGAATGAACCAGTTTATCGTACCATATCTAATGTCAAGCCATCCAGGATCAACACTAAATGAAGCTATAGAACTTGCTGAGTATTTAAGGGATATAGGTCACAGACCGAAGCAAGTACAGGATTTTTATCCTACACCGGCAACACTATCTACTTGTATGTATTACACAGAGCTTGACCCAAGGACAATGGAAAGGGTATATGTACCTAAATCTCCCCATGAAAAGGCAATGCAAAGAGCTTTGATACAATATACAGAACCAAGGAATTATAGTCTGGTATATGAGGCGCTAAAAAAGGCTGGTAGAGAGGATTTAATAGGATATGATAGGAAATGTTTAATAAGACCTAAAAAGGGTGATGGGAAAAATAATAATAGAAGTTACAATAAAAAGCAAAAAATTAAGAAAAATAAAAGAAAGAAAAAATAAGGGGGCTAGGGAAATGGGACAATTAAGTAAGTTACCTAATATAGGTAAAATATTAGAAGAGAAATTGAATAATGTAGGAATTAATACTAAAGATGAACTTTATAGAGAAGGAAGTAAAGAAGTTTTTTTGAGAATAAAAAATAATGTAGACAATAATGTATGCCTTAACATGCTATATGCCTTGGAAGGAGCCATACAAGGGATTAGGTGGTATGGATTATCAAATGGGGATAAAGAAAAATTAAAGGAATTTTATAACTATATAAAATAGAATTTTTTTGTTAGTATATATTACTCTTTCATTCTTTTAATGGATGTTTTCTAGTGTCAATCCTCATAGTCCAAAAGCATCACATAGGAATATATTAATTAGCCTTATATATAAGGCTAATTTTTTTATTTTGAATTATATATTTATAGAACTTAAGAACAATAGATATTAAATTTATGTTAATTTTTTGAAATTAAAAGCTCGGACAATTCGACAAAAAAATACTTTAAATACTATGATTATACAAATTTCTATGCTATAATATTAGTAACACGATGAAAAAAATAGTAATATAGACCTATTTTACAACAAAGTAAGGGAGTTTTTGGCTTAATTAAGCAAAAAAACTTTAGTAATATAAATGGTCAAAGTGGATTGTATCATTTTATTTGTAAAGGAGGGCTAGTTTATAAAGGGGACAATCGATGGTAACAGCATAAAAAGTCATAATAATCTGAAATTAGATAGTGTTTTTCAAAGAGATTTAAAGCAAATTTTAAATTATACTAATATAGAAATGGGGGATAAAAACAAATGAAATTAAAAATAAACAAAGCTAGATTGATGATGAAGCTACTAACTGCATTTCTTATTATAACTATAGTACCAGTTTCAGCATTAGGATATATTACATATAATAATGCTAAGGATACCTTAAGAAAAGAAGCAGAGGAAAAACTGAAAGTAATTTTGGATTCTACTGTAGATAAAATATCGATAAAAATGGATAAAATTAAAGATACAGGATATATAATAGGAGACATTCCTTTGCTAGCTAATTATATAACTCAGTCTCAAAATCAGAAAGAAGATGATGAGGGTTTTAATCAGGTTATAGGAACCATTAGGCAACTTAAAAATACTCTTTCAGGAATAAGCGATGGTATTTTAATTATAAATAATAATGGGGAAGTTTTAATAGATGAAACTAATGGAGTAAACTCTGAGATAAATGTATCAAATGAAAGATATTTTAAAGAAAGTATGTCAGGAAATATTTATTGGAGTAAAGTAGTTATATCAAAATCCAGTGAAGAACCTATTAGTGTTTATAGTATGCCAATAAAAAATAATAATCAGGCTATTATTGGTGTTATTGCTATAAAAGTGAATGTTAATAGTTTAACAAATCAACTGAGGAATATTGAATTAGGAAAAAGTGGTTATGGATATATGGTGGATAAATCAGGAAATATTATTTATCATCCTGATAAAAATAAAATCATGAAGGAAAATTTATTAAATTCAGGAAATGAAGGTTTGAAAAAACAGGTAACAAAAATGACAAATGGAGAAGAAGATAAAGGTTTTTATACATATGAGGGAGTATATGAGCTAAATATGTATAAACCTATCGGTAACTGGTCAGTAGCAATAAATATACCCGTTGATGAATATATGAAAGACGCAGAAAAAATTAAGAAGATTGCTTTATATATAGCCGTTGGTTCAATAATTATAGGTATATTAATTGCTACCTTTGTTTCAAGACAAATAACTAGACCTGTTAATATAATGATGGATTTAATGAAAAGAGCAGAAGATGGAGACTTAACAGTAAAGGCGGATATAAAGTCGAAGGACGAAGTTGGAGATTTAGCTACTAGTTTTAATAATATGATAAAAGGACAAAATAAAGCTATGCTGGAAGTTTTAAAAGCTGCAAAGCAAGTTGGATCTTCAGCCCAGGAGGCAAGTAGTGTTTCAGAAGAAATGGCGGCATCATCTGAAAGCCAAACTCAATCTATAAACGAGATGACTATAGGAATTAACGACATGGGTAAATCTATTACTGAAGTTACTGAAAGTATTAGCTCAATGGCTACAGATATAAATACTACTAAAAATAATACCGAGGAGCTGGGACAAGCTGCCAATGAAGTGGCAAAAAGTGCTCAAGAAACTTCAGAAACCATTACAAATGTAACTAGTTCCATTAAACAGATAGATACTTCTATTGATGTGGTAGCAGAAAATGCTAAAGAAGCAAGTAAAAAAGCTGATAATACAGTAAAGGTAGCTCAAAAAGGTAAAGCTACTGTAAATAAAACTATAAATGAAATGGATAATATAGATAATGCTATGGACAATCTAACTGTTGTTATTAAAGGATTAGGAAAAGCGGCTATCCAAATAGGTGATATTGTTGAAGTTATAGATGATATTGCAGAGCAAACCAATTTGTTAGCCTTAAATGCCTCTATAGAAGCTGCCAGAGCTGGAGAACATGGTAAAGGGTTTGCAGTTGTGGCAAGTGCCATCGGTGATCTAGCAGAAGAGTCGGGAAATGCAACTAAAGACATAACAAAACTAATAAAAAAGATACAAGAACAGGTTAATGATGCTGTTAATACAACTGATGAAGGGGCAAGTCAAGTGGCCAACGGTGTTAAGTTAGTAAAAAATACGGGATATGCTTTAGATGAGATATTTAAAGCTATAGACGATACCACTGATTTAATTAAAGAAATAGCAAGTTCCACATCGGAACAATCACAGGCAAGTAAGTCAGTTATGGAGGCTGTAGAGAAAATAAATGGTCTTTCTATGGAAGTATCTTCTGCAGTTGAAGAACAAGTAGCATCTATTGATAATGTAATAGAAGCGGTAAAGAATATTGATTACTCATCTCAAGAAATAGCAAGTGCTTCAGAGGAACAGTCGGCAAGTGTTGAGGAGTTAGTTGCAACTGCTGATAGTATAGATGAAATGTCAAATCAAGTTTCAGCAGCTAGTGAAGAGGTAGCATCGACTTCCCAAGAACTTTCTGATGCAGCAGAAAAATTAAATAAGTTAGTAGAGAAATTTAAAATATAAAATTAATATTACTTATTAAAACTTTTATACAGCTGTTATGGTCATTGGGGAGGGGGTTCCCCCAATTAACTATTCATATGTGTTGTACATATGAAGTCTTAATTTAAAAGGAGGTGTAATAGATGGAAGAAATGGATTTTGTAGTATTTGAAGTGGCAGGAGAGGAATATGCTATTGACATACTTAAAACCCACGAGATAAATAGGCTCAAAGAATTAACAATAACACCGGTACCTAAATTGCCTAGTTTTATAGATGGAATAATAAATCTAAGGGGAGATGTAGTACCTATAATAAATTTAAGAAGGAAATTTAATCTTCCATCTAAGCCCATAGATAAAAAAACAAGGCTCGTGATAGTGAAAACAAAGGGAATTAGTATAGGTTTATTAGTTGACAATATTTTAAAGGTAAGGTCCTTTAATAAAAATCAAATATTGGAACCTACGGAAGAAATTAAAGAAGATTATGATTATATAACAGGGATGGGAAAGAAAGAAGGTAGAGTATCATTTATAATAGATATAGATAAGATAGTTAGCCCTAATATGAGAGGTTAATAAGTATTGGTAAATACACAATATACCTATTAAGGGAGGATAGAAATGGATAAAATTGATTTCAATGATGCCTATAACTCCATGTTTTTAGAGGAAACTAAAGAACAAATAGATAAAATAGAACAAGAATTATTAGCTATAGAGACGGGACAAATTAATGATGAAGTAATAAATAATATATTTAGGATGGCCCATTCTATCAAGGGATCATCTGGAGCAATGGGAATCCACAGGATGTCAGAACTATCCCATAACTTAGAAAATTTATTAGACATGATAAGATCCAAGAAGATATCTATAGATAGTCAAGTGATGGATATTTGTTTTTCCAGTATTGATGTTTTAAATGAAATGCATAAATCCTTAAGTAAAGGAGAAATAGTTGATCATGATATTAATGAACTCTCTAATCAAATACAGTTTATTATGGATAAAGAGCTATCCTCTAAGTTAAATAAAACTTGTAAAATTGATAAAGAAGAAACTAATATATCAGATAAGGAGAAAGAAAAGAAAATTTTATCTAAAAACAAAAACAATAGGTTAAATATATTTAAGGTTACAATAATTTTAAGCAAAAGTGTAAAAATGAAGTCGGTAAAATCTTTTATAATTGTTAATAACTTATTAGATATGGGAGAAGTATTAAATGTAAATCCAGATAACTTTGATAAAATATCCGACGAAGATTTTGGAGAAACCCTTAGTGTTTTTCTAGCTACAGATAAAAATAAGGAAGATATAAGTATAAAGCTTAATTCAATTTCGGAAATTGAAAAAATATATATAACTAAATTGAAGGAAAAGAATAAGAAAAGAAAAATAGTATCGGAAAATATAAACAAAGAAAATAATTCTAAAGGAACAGAGACTAGAAGTACAAGTATTAGGATTGATGTAAAAAAGATAGATAAATTATTTAACTTAGTTGAAGAGTTTATTATAGATAAAGAAAATCTAAATCAATTGGGAAGAGAACTTAATAAGAAATATAAAAATGACTCAAGTATGAAGCAACTTATAAAATCATTAACACATTTGAATTTTATAGGTTCAGAATTACAGGAAACGGTAATGTCTACAAGAATGCTTCCATTAAGTCATATTTTCGATAGATTTCCCAGAATGATTAGGGACTTATCTAAAAAGCTTAACAAAAATGTTGATTTTGTCATAGAGGGAAAAGAAACAGAAATTGATAGACATATAATAGAAGAATTATTAGATCCATTAACCCATATTTTAAGGAATTCAATTGATCATGGTCTAGAGACTCCTACAGAGAGGAAACTACAAAATAAAAGGGAAAAAGGTTTATTAAAGTTAAGTGCTAAACATGAAGAGGGTGCTGTAGTTATTGAAGTTGAAGATGATGGAAAGGGAGTAGATATAGAGAAAATAAAAGGGAAAGCCTTGGAAAAAGGGTTAATTAGTAAAGAAGATATAAAAAGTCTATTAAAAACAGATATATTACAATTAATGTTTCTACCAGGGTTTTCTACAGCCAATGAAGTTAGTGATGTATCTGGACGAGGGGTAGGACTGGATGTTGTAAAATCAAATATCAGTAAGCTAAATGGGATAATTGATATTGATACAGATATAGGAAAAGGAACTAAATTTACTATAAAACTTCCATTGACATTGGCAATAGTAAAAGCTCTATTAATAAAAGAAGGTAACCATACTTTCTCTATACCAATTTATTCTATAATTGAAATGATTAGGCTTAAAGAAGATGAAATTAAAGAAAGAATATATAAAACTAAGGGTCATAAAGTTTTTAGCTGGAGAGACCAGCTGATACCTATAGTTAGATTAGGGGAGTATTTTGAAGTAACTAGTAAAATAAGTAGTAGTAAAATGTTTATAGTAGTAGTGGGACATTCTGAAAGAAAAATGGCTTTGATAATTGATAGGGTTATAGGTGAGCAAGAAATAGTTATAAAATCCATGTCTGAGTTTATAGGAGAAGAAAAACTCTTTGGAAATGTTAAGGGGATTTCTGGAGTTAGTATATTGGGAAATGGAAGTTTTGCACATATAGTTGATATAGCGGCCATTATGAATAGATAAATGTAGGATTATTAACTTTAATGATTACTGAAGGAGATGATTTTTTTGAGCATTTTAATTGTAGATGATACTATTTTTATGAGGTCTACTATAAAAAAATATTTAGAGGAAAGTGACATAGGTGTAGTAGGTGAAGCATCAAATGGAGTAGAAGCGGTGGAAAAATATAAGGAGCTAAATCCCAGTGTTGTAACAATGGATATAACCATGCCCCATATGGGAGGAGTAGAGGCTATAAAAAGAATAGTAGAATATGATTCTGATGCTAATATCATAGTATGTTCCTCGATGGGACAAGAAGATGTAGTTATGAATGCTATAAAAGCCGGAGCCAAAACATTTATAGTGAAGCCTTTTGAAAAGAGTAGATTATTGGACGAAATTAATAGGGTAATAAATGTTTAGTTAGTGAGGGAATGACTAGTTAATGGGGGCATTTGTAGCCCCCATTTTATTTTTATTCTATATTACTCTTCCACTCTTTTAAAGTATACCTTCTAGTACCATGTTTTATAGCAGGGTCATTTTCAACTAGTTCTTTAGCTTCTTCAAAGCTATTAGCTTTATATATTACAAGACCTCCGCTATGGTCTGTAAATGGTCCCTTTGCAAAGATATTACCTGCTTCGATATTTTTATTTAGATAGTCAATATGTATATCTAAATGTTCCTTATCCTTTTTTAAGTCTACCATTTCAAGTATAGCAGCATATAAAATCATTAAAACAACACCTTTCTTTATTAAATTTATTTATACTTAGTTTAGGTAATATAATAGAAAAATACAACAGTAAATTCTAACAAATATTATCTGCTACTTCCTGTTTGCAACTTTTTTCATATAAAAAAGTTAACAAAAAAAAGGAAATTGAAACAAAAAGGAGAAGTTATAATAACGGTACCAGTGAAATTGAAAGTGATTTCCATAATACACCATTGAGCAATTGGTATAAATATACTATAATGTTATTATTACCGAAATATTAAGACTATGAAAGGGGAAAAAGATTGAGAGATTATTATATATACATATATATTTTTTTAATAATCATTTCTATACTAGGTATGAATAAAGGTGAAAATTATAAAAGTATAGAGAAGATTTTGGGGATTGGTTTAATTATTTTAGGAATAATAGGTACTGTAACCTATGCAATAGGCTTAATAATGGATTTAAGCTCAAGTTTTACAGTTAGAAAATACATAATTATGAATATAGTTAGCATAATAGTATACATAATAGGTACTATAGTAGGCTCAAAAATATTAACTAAATACAATGGTGAGTATTATCCGAATAAAAAGGGTTAATATGTTTTTTAGGAATAAGACATATTAACCTTTTTGTAAGTCTAAAAAAGCAGAAAAATAATATACATTTATTATAGACTAACTGTTTAAAATAAAGTATAATGGGGATTAATATTTAAATAGATATATTATGGAAGGAAGTGAAATCGTGACAATAGCAGCTTTTTTTGATATTGATGGTACATTATATAGAAACTCCCTTATGATACAACACTTTAGAAAACTTATAAAATATGAAGTTGTAGACCCATATGTTTGGCATGAGCATGTTAAACATACATATAAAAAATGGGAAAAAAGATATGGTGACTTCGAGGATTACCTAGAGGAATTAGCAGAAATATATGTGGAGTCATTAAAAGGTATGCCTAAAGAGCATATAGAATTTATAACTAGACAGGTTATTAGACTAAAGGGAGACTCTGTGTATAAATACACTAGAGAAAGGATAAAATGGCATAAAGAACAGGGACATAAGGTGTTTTTTATATCCGGAAGTCCTGACTTTTTAGTCTCAAAGATGGCAGAGAAATATGGTGCAGATGAGTATAAGGGAACAAAATACATACTAGATGAAAATAATAGATTCACTGGAGAACTTGAGAAAATGTGGGAATCAGATAATAAGCAAAAAGCTTTAGATGAGTTATTGGATAAATATGATGTAGAACTGGATAAAAGTTATGCCTATGGAGATACAAATGGTGATTTATCGATGTTTAGAATAGTAGGTAACCCCATAGCAATAAATCCTAATAAAAACCTATTCTTTAATATTAGAAAGGAACCTGAGCTTTTAGAGAAGGTTGATATAGTTATTGAAAGGAAGGATTTGGTTTATAAAGTGGATGGAAATGTAGAGGTTCTTGATTTGGATTTCGAGTAAAAATTAATTTATATCTTTATGTTAGGCCTAGATTATTTCTAGGTCTGTTTTTATATGTAAAAAGTAACTTCTTCATCTCATGTGTAGGGACAGGGCATGCCCTGTTCCCCGCCGTATGAAGAGGGGGGAAGATTAATTGACGATTGACAATTGACAGTGGACAATTTGAGGTATAAATTAGCTGAAGCTTATTTGGAATATAATATTTTAGGAACGGAGTGACTAAAATTACATTCAATTGTCAATTCTCAACTGTCCACTGTCAATTTTATTAAGTATCACCCTTCCCTAATACTACTCTCAACACCTTTTTTCCGAGATGCAATTTCATCATCATCAAGCCTCCTATTTCTCTTATCAGACTTTAGGTCAAATGTATTTTTAATTTTAATCGGAGGACCGTCAAGGACAAATATTGTATCTGATATAAGAATAGCTTCATCTATATCATGGGTAACGAATATTACTGTCTTATTATTTTCATTCCATAGGGATAAAAATATATCCATAAGGTTTCTTTTTAACTCTATATCGAGGCCCTTAAAAGGTTCATCCATTAAAAGAATTTGGGACTCATAGGCAAAGGCTCTTGCTATTGATACTCTTTGTTTCATACCACCACTTAACTGATTGGGATAAAAATTTTTATAGCCTTTTAACTTAACTAAATCGACATATTTATCTGCTATTTTTTTAGAAGTTTTTTTATCATAATTTTTCTTAAGAACAAAGATAATGTTATCTTCTACGGTACTTGTGGGTAATAATCTAGGTTCTTGAAATATATAAGAGAAACTTTTATTATCTAGACCATAGATGTTACCACTCTCGTACTTAGTTAGCCCAGAAAGTATATTTAATAAAGTCGTTTTCCCACAACCTGAAGGACCTAGTAGACATATTATTTTGTTTTCTTCTATGGATAGGTTGAAATCATCTAAAACTTTTACATTATCATATTTTTTTGTAATATTTTTTATATTTATCATAATATACACACCCCTGCCAATCGGAGATTGGAATTTTAGATTATAAATTGTAAATTGTAAATTGCTGTAGCATCGAATTTATTTGGCGGTTACCTTTTATAATTGACAATTGACAGTTGATAATTGAAAATTAAATGTAATTTTAGTCACTTCGTTCCTAAAATATTATATCTCAAATAAGCTTCAGCTAATTTATACCTCAAATTGTCCACTGTCAATTGTCAATCGTCAATTAAACTTTATCTATTCTTTATTCTTTGTATTTCAAAGGTTTTCATTATCAAATAATTAAAACTATACTCAAATATCATACTAAAAATAATAACCACTATGGTCCAAGCAAATAACTGCTCCGATTCTAAATATACCTTAGCATCATAGAGCTTAGAACCTATGGAAAACTTAGGGCTACTTAGTACTTCTGATGCCACTGTAACCTTCCATCCTAATCCCAATGCAGTAATCATCCCTGTTGTAACATAAGGAATAATAGATGGTATATATATACCACGTAAAACATCAAGTTTTTTTACCTCGTAAAGTCTAGCCATTTCTATTAACTTATTATCAACATTATGGATTCCCTCTACTACAGATGTCCAAATGATGGGAAAACACATTAAGAAACAAATAAAAATAGGTACATTACTTGATTTAAACCATATTAGAGCTATTATTATAAATGACATAACTGGAGTTGATTTTATAGTTATTATCAATGGATTAAATAAATTATAAAAGTATTTATTAAGACCACAAATTATACCTATTAAAGTTCCTAATATACAAGATATTATAAAGCCTATTATTACTCGGGAAATAGTCATAAAGACAGTGTACCAAAAAGTTTTTACTTTAATTAATGTTAATAAAGTAGTTAAAGTTGATAAAGGAGAAGGGAGATACAATTCCCTATCTATAAGTAGAAATCCTATCTCCCATATAATAATCCAAAATATTATAGAAAATATTTTAAAAAGTTTATCTTTCATAGTAGAAGTCTTCATTAGGTATTTTACCTCCTAAGGACTTAGGGTTAAATTCGAATAATACCTTATAAAAATCCTTTAAAACCTCTTGAGATTTTTCACTATCTATAAAAACAATATTAGATTTTGGTATAGCCATTTTTGCTAATTTAGCCTTTGGTAGTATACCATGCTTCTCTATTAGTTTTCCAGCATCTTCATGATTATCATTTACCCAGTTTATAGATTTTTCATATTCGTCTAAGAACTTATTTACAGCATCTTTATTTTTTTTTGCCACATCTTTATTTACAATTATTGCACCCATTGCAAGTTTACTATTCTTGCCCTTTACCTTTTCCCATTCCTCAGTAAGATTTATAGCTATCTTAACATCTTTATTTTTCATAGTAGCAGTTGTAACATGGGGTTGGGGCAATAGTGCTATAGGGGCATCTCCAGAGGCTACTTGTGCAGCCAGTTCTGCATGCTGTGATTTAAAGTCTAGAGTAACATCCTTTTCTGGATCTATACCATTTTCCTTTAGTAAGTATCTTATAATATAATCGGGAGTAGCCCCTTTGCCACTGGCATATATGGTTTTACCCTTTAGGTCTTCCATAGTTTCTATTTCACCGGTTGTATCTAATATGTATAATACACCCAAGGTATTTATACCGGCTAATTTAACATTTCCCTTTGTCTTATTATAAAGGATAGAAGCCATATTACTGGGAACAGCAGCTATATCCACTTCACCGCTGGTTATTTTACCTATAAGTTGATCCGGTGCTCCATATACAGAAAAGTTAAGATCTAAATTAGAATCACCCTTTTTTACATCTTCCATTAATTTTGACATACCCATTCCTGTAGGGCCCTTAAGTGTAGCCACATTTAATTTTACTTCTTCATTTTTAGGTTCATTGTTTATATTTGTATCTTCTTTCTCAGTATCCTTATTGTTTGCATCTTCCTTTTTAGTATCATTATCGCTGGTATCAGTGGAATCACCACATGCCACGAATAAAGACATAGAAATTAATAATACCAATGCAAATATCATTAGCTTTGAAATTTTTTTCATGATAATACCTCCTAATTATAATTTTGACAATAATTTTCAATTAGATGATAACTCAATAATTAGGTTTTGTCAATAAGAACCCTTCTATTAAAGAAGAATGGGTAAAGAAGAAAAAAGAAATTTAAAAGCAAAGAATAAAGAATAAGGAATAAAGAATAGATAAGGAGATTTTACTCCCTACGGTCGTAAAATTCTATTTTATGTTGTTGGGGGATTCGTAATCCCCCAACCAATAACGTAGGGACTGAATATATTCAGTCCTCCCGCCGTATGAAGAGGCGAGGGAATTAATTGACGATTGACAATTGACAGTGGACAATTTAAGGTACAAATCGGCTGAAGCCGATTTGACATATAATATTTTAGGAACGAAGTGAGTAAAATCACCTTTAACTGTCAATTGTCCACTGTCAATTATCAATTATAAGCGGTAGAGGGGAATTCATTCCCTGTATAATAGCATAGAGAAACAACAAAATTAATTTTCATAAATTGAATTAAACACTACAACATGATACAATAAAGTTAAATAATTCCACTGGAGGGGTGATTTAATGAAAAAATTAATAATAGTCATAATGATTTTGTTTTTAATATTAAGTATATCTGGTTGCCAATCTAAAGGTGACTCAGTTAGCAAAGAACTTACTAACGACGAAGAAATTTTAAATCTAGCAAGACATATAGAAAAACTAGATGGAGAATTTTATAGTTTCGATATAGGTTATGAAGATTATTTTAATAAATTAAAAGAAATAGATAAGCATTTATCTGAAATTGTTCACAATTCGGAAAAAGGATTAAAGGAGTTCCATGCTAATAGGTGTCCAATACAATCAATAAGGTATAATATAACTGAACCGGGTATGTCGTATAAAGGAATTGACAAGATGATTAAAGTAGCTTTAGAGGAAGGAGTAGAATTCCCATGGGAAATTGAAAAGCCTAAAATATCAAAAGTATATACTGATAAAGAAAAAGGGTTTAAATATGTATTTTCTAAAATGGACTGGAGATATACCGATGAAGAACGCTTTTCAACTGTATATGAAGGCAAATGGCTTGGAGATATGTGGACATTGAGAAAATATGTATTTATAAAAGAAAAAGGTAACTGGAAGCTACTTGATATAGAAAGGGAAGATAAATTTATGATGGTAAATAAAGAAGGGGAACCGAGAGAGAGGGAACCGCAGCTTGATAAGTTTAATGGGGAAAAGGTAAAGTTTCAAGAGGTTATTGAGTACTAAGTTAAAGAAGAATGGGTAAAGAAGAAAGAAGAATTAAGGTTATTTTACTCCCGATGGTCGTAAAATTTGATTATGTTGTTGGGGGATTCGTAATCCCTCAACAAATAATGTAGGGACAGGGCATGCCCTGTCCCTCGCCGTATGAAGAGACGGGGGATTAATTGACGACTGATAATTGACAGTGGACAATTTAAGGTACAAATCGGCTGAAGTCGATTTGTAATATAATATTTTAGGAACGAAGTGAGTAAAATTACCTTCAATTGTCAATTATCAACTGTCAATTGTCCATTGTAAAAGGTAAAGGGGGAATTCATTCCCCCACCTATTTTAAAGACAAGGAAAGTAGAGTGGATAAGAAGTGAGAAATATAGAGGTGGAGATAATGGCAAAAATAAATAAAAATATAAAGTCATTAATTATAATTTCCATATTTATTATTTTGATTTTAATAGTTAAAAATAATATGTTTTTTGAAAACACTAACAATACTGAAATAAAAAAACTAATAGAGAATGTGGAATTAGCAGATCATCAATTATCGAATTTGAAAATCACATATGACGAATATTTAGATAAATTAGATAATTTATTTTATAACCAATTTGAAAAGGAGTCTCATAATGAAAGATTTTATGGTTCTAATGTAAAAAATATAGAGAATATTAATACAGATTTTTTATTAAATAATGAGAGTGAATTTTCTAAAAATGTTAAGGTGTCTATTTCAGAGGTTTATGATTGTGGATGGACTACAAATGAGAATTGGAAATGGGTATATACAAAATCTAATTTAACTTTTAAAGATGAAGATAATGAAAACATTATTTCTAATAAAAGATATACTTTAAAAAATAACGATAATATTTGGCAAATAGTAAGTATAGATTTTGAGATATATTTACAGTCAGCATTAAATGAGGACAATACCAGTGATATACTAAACTATAATGAGAAAGCATATGAACCTAAATATGATATTCATGAAAATGAAAAGATAAAGTACCTTTACACCTTTTATCCACTAAAGGAATAGGGGTGGGAATTATTAATTGAATTGTGGGAATATTTTAAAATGTATAAGTAGAAGGGGAGGTTTACTATGAAAAAGTTATTAATAGTTACAATGGTTTTAGTTTTAATATTTAGTATGGTTGGTTGCAAATCTAAAGATGAATCAATTAGCAAAGAACTTACTAGTGATGAAGAAATTTTAAATCTAGCAAGACATATAGAAAGGCTAGATGGAGAATTTTATAGATTCGATATAGGTTATGAAGATTATTTTAATAAACTAAAAGAAATAGATAACCATTTATCTGAAACAGTTCATAATTCAGACGAAAGATTAGAAGATTTTCATATCTATAGATGCCCAATCACTGTAATAAGTCATAAAATAATTATAGAAGATAAGTCCCATAAAGAGATTGATAAAGGAATTAAAGCGTTGGTAGAAGGAGAAAAAGAAACTCCATGGAAGATTGAAAAATCTAAAATATCAAAGGTATATACCGATGAAGAAAAAGGTTTTAAATATGTGTTTTCTAAAATAGATTGGGGATATACTGATGAAAAGTACTTTTCAAATGAATATGAAGGTAAGTGGGCTGGAGATATGTGGTCAATAAGGAGATATACATTTGTAAAAGAAGAAGGGAACTGGAAGCTACTTTATGTAGAAAGAGAAGATAAACTTATGGTTGGCGATAAAGAAAAGGAATCAAAATTTGGTAAGTTTAATGGAGAAGAGGTAGAGTTTGAAGAGATAATTGACGATTGACAATTGACAGTGGACAATTTAAGGTACAAATCGACTGAAGCCGATTTGAAATATAATATTTTAGGAACGAAGTGACTAAAATCACCTTCAATTGTCAATCGTCAACTGTCAATTATAAAAGGTAGAGGTTAAGGAAGTAGTAGAGTATTAAAATACCACGTTATTGACTAAATAATAAATATATGTAATAATATTTTATAGTAAGTTATTAAGAATATGAAAGGTTAGGTGGAAAGATGCGCAAATAATCCTGTTTAGATTCATTGAATGAAATAGTTATGAGAAATGGACGATATAAAATACTATTTTATTTCTAGATGGGATTAGTGTGTCAAAAAACGCCTAATTTATATATAAAATACTCTTTAAATGGACAATTGACAATTGACAGTGGACAATTTAAGGTACAAATCGGCTGAAGCCGATTTGGAATATAATATTTTAGGAACGAAGTGACTAAAATTACTTTTAATTGTTAATTGTCAAATGTCCACTGTCAATTGCATTTATCGTTTTGGTGTTTTTGAATATAATCCTCTCTGGAAATACAGGGGAGGTTTTTTTATGCTTATTTTAGAAGCTAATAATATAAAAAAATACTATAGAGATAGATTAATACTTGATTTTGATAATTTAAAAATATATAAAGAAGATCGAATTGGAATCGTTGGGTTAAATGGTGCAGGAAAGACAACCCTTATGAATATATTAACCAAAAGAATAAGTCCCGATGAAGGTTTTGTAAAACTATATGGCACCCACTCCTATATTCCACAACTGGATAACTTAGATGATGATTATACAGACCTTAAGGTTGCATCGGAGTTTGATGTTGATTATGATTATTCAAATAAATTAAGTGGCGGGGAGAAAACTAGGTTAAAAATAGTTAAAAGTTTAAGCAAAAATTCTAGCATACTATTTGCAGATGAACCTACTTGCAATCTTGATATGAAGGGTATAAAAATGATAGAGGAAAAACTTAAAGACTTAGATATTCCTATTGTCTTAATATCCCATGATAGAAGTTTACTTGATAATATTTGTAATAAAATAATAGAAGTAGAGGATGGAAAGATAAAGGAATATAAGGGAAACTATAGTGACTATAAAGAACAAAAAGAAATGGAGTTAAAAAGAAAAAAGGATGAGTACGAAAATTATATAAGGGAAAAGAAAAAACTGGAAAGTGCCATACAGGATAAGTTTGAAAAGACCATATCTATGAAAAAGACACCATCAAGAATGGGAAATTCAGAAGCTAGGCTTCACAAAAGGAGTACAACCCAAATACAAGGTAAGCTCCATGGAGCTAGAAAGGCATTGGAAACCAGGCTAGAAAAGCTAGATAAAAAAGAGAGGGTAATTGAGCCAGATAAGGTTAAAATAGATATACCATCCATAGGAGAACTCCATAGTAAAGTGGTTATAAGGGGAAAGGAGCTATCTAAATCCTTTGGAGATAAGGTATTATTTAAAAATGGTGATATACAAATATATAATGGGGATAAGGTGGCTTTAATTGGAGATAATGGAACAGGTAAAACTACCCTTATTCGAATGTTACTAGATGGCCATGACAATATAAAGGTTTCTAAAAAGGCTAAAATAGGTTATTTTAGTCAAAATCTAAATGTATTAGATGACAATAAAACAGTACTTGAGAATGTTATGGAGGATACTATCCATTCTCAAACTTTTGTCAGAACTATATTAGGGAGATTATTATTTAAAAATGATGATGTAAATAAGATGGTTAGCATATTAAGCGGAGGAGAAAGGGTAAAAACCGCCATAGCCAAAATATTTTTACAAGATATAAACATTATAATCCTAGACGAACCAACAAACTTTTTAGACACCGATTCAATAGAAGCTATAGAAGATGTGTTAAATGACTATGAGGGAACCCTGTTTTTCATATCCCATGATAGAAGTTTTATAGAAAAGATAGCACACAAGGTAATTGTTCTAGAAAATAAAAGGTTGATTGAGTTTAATGGAACCTATAAAGAGTATATAGAAAGTAAAAATAAAAATGATGAAGATCAAGATATAAAAGAACAGTTATTAGTACTTAAAAACAGATTATCAGAAATAACGGGAAGGTTATCTATGCCATCTGTTGATGATGATGTGGAAGAGTTAGATAGGGAGTTTAAAGAGGTGGCAAGGGAGATAAACCTTTTAAAGGCAAAGAATAAATAATAGAGAATAAAGAATAGATAGGGTAATTTTACTCCCTATGGTCGTAAAATTTCAATTTATGTTGTTGGGGGATTCGTAATTCCCCAATCAATAACGTAGGGACTGAATATATTCAGTCCCCCGCCGTATGAAGATGCGGGTGAATTATATGAAGAATTGGACATATAATATAAATAAATTGATTTTTATGTAAACTGTGATAAAATAAAAACAGACCCAATTGGGTCTGTTTTTAATGTTTAAATAGTTCTTTAAAAACAAAGAATAAATAATAGAGAATAAAGAATAGATAGGGTAATTTTACTCCCTATGGTCGTAAAATTTCAATTTATGTTGTTGGGGGATTCGTAATACCCTAACCAATAACCTAGGGGCTGAATAAGCCCGCCTGCCCTATGAAGAGGCGGGAGGGATCAATTGACGATGGACAATTGACAGTGGACAATTTAAGGTACAAATCGGCTGAAGCCGATTTCAAATATGATATTTTAGGAACAAAGTGACTAAAATCACCTTTAATTGTCAATTGTCAACTGTCAATTGTTAACTATATAAATAATACATCTTCGAATGAAATCGAAGTCACTTGTAAACAGATGGAGGAAAAAATATGAAAATAAAAAGAGACGATATTAGAAACATAGCTATAGTTGCCCACGTAGACCATGGAAAGACTACATTAGTGGATCAATTATTAAGACAAAGTGGTACATTTAGAGAAAATCAGGTTGTTGAAGAAAGGGTAATGGACTCAAATGACCTAGAGAGGGAAAGAGGTATTACCATATTATCTAAAAATACGGCAATAAAATATGGGGATACAAAAATAAATATAATAGATACCCCAGGCCATGCGGACTTTGGAGGAGAAGTGGAACGGGTTTTAAAAATGGTAAATGGGGTTATATTAGTTGTTGATGCCTTTGAAGGACCAATGTCCCAAACTAAGTTTGTATTAAAGAAAACTCTTGACCTTAACTTACCTGTAATAGTATGTATAAACAAAATAGATAGACCAGAGGCTAGACCAGAGGCAGTAATAGATGAAGTTTTAGATTTATTTATAGAGTTAGGAGCAGATGAAGAACAGTTAGATTGCCCCTTTGTATTTGCTTCAGCTAAGGATGGTACAGCATCTTTAGATAGCGAAAAGCAGGATGAAAATATGGAAGTACTATTTGAAACGGTTGTTGAAAATATACCAGCTCCAGAAGGGGACGAAGAAGAGCCTTTTCAAATATTAATATCAACAATAGACTATAGTGAGTATGTTGGTCGTATTGGTGTTGGTAAGGTTGAGAGGGGTAAAATAAAGGTAAATGATAACACTGTTATTGTAAACAAAGAAGAGCCGGATAAAATGAAAAAGGTTAAAATAACAAATATATATGAATTTGAAGGATTAAACAGAGTAGCTGTAGAAGAGGCTAAAATGGGAAGTATAGTAGCGGTAACAGGGGTTGAAGGTATCCATATTGGTGATACAATCTGTGATGTTGATAATCCTGAACCTTTAGATTTTGTAAAAATTTCTGAACCAACTATATCAATGAGATTTTCTGTAAACAATAGTCCCTTTGCAGGTAGAGAAGGAAAATATGTTACATCAAGACAACTTAGGGATAGATTATTTAAAGAGCTTAATACTGATGTTAGTTTAAAAGTTGAGGAAACAGAATCAACAGAATCCTTTAAAATATCAGGAAGAGGAGAATTACACCTTTCCATATTAATTGAGACTATGAGAAGACAGGGTTATGAATTCCAGGTATCTAAGCCAGAGGTGCTATTTAAAAAGATAGATGGTAAGAAATGTGAGCCTATGGAAAAGGTAGTAATAGATGTTCCAGAGGAATTTATGGGAGCAGTTATAGAAAAACTAGGTAAAAGAAAAGGTGAAATGGTAAATATGACCCAATCAAATGGAGGATATACTAGACTTGAGTTCTCCATACCGGCTAGGGGACTTATTGGTTATCGTTCAGAGTTTATGACAGATACCAAAGGAAATGGTATATTAAACTCATTGTTTGATGGTTATGAGCCCTATAAAGGTGAGATAGCAAGCCGTAGCTATGGGTCATTGGTTGCATTTGAAACAGGAACTGCCACAACCTATGGATTATATAATGCTCAAGAAAGGGGATTCCTTTTCATTGGCGCAGGAACAGAAGTATATGGCGGAATGGTGGTAGGGCAAAACCCTAAAGCTCAAGATATAGAAGTAAATGTTTGTAAGAAAAAGCATGTATCAAATGTTAGATCCTCAGGATCAGATGATGCACTAAAATTATCACCGCCTAAGAGAATGAGCTTAGAAGAGTGCTTAGAATTTATAGATGATGATGAAGTTGTTGAAGTTACTCCAGAAAATCTTAGAATAAGAAAATCTATTTTAGATAAAAACAAAAGATATAAATCTAAGAAATAGGGAGGAGATATTTTGTCAACTGAATGGGATGGTATGATTACTTTTTTAGGAACTGAGGATTTAGAAAAGACCCATAAGTTTTATAATGGGGTATTGGGATTTCCCCTTTATAAGGACCAAGGATTGTGCAGAATCTACAAAGTAGAAGGCGGAGGCAAGGTTGCCTTTTGCAGTCACATTAAAGTCTTAGCAGAAGAAAAAAGCCCTATATTGACCTTTTTAACAGATGATGTTGATAAGGTATATGAAGATTTATCACAAGCAGGATTTGATTGTCATAAACCTAAGGAGAATCCTAAGTTTAAGATTTACCATCTTTTCACGAAAGACCCAAATGGATATTCAGTGGAGGTACAAAAGTTTTTAGATTAAAAAAAGGCCAAAATATTTTGGTCTTTTTTTAATGCAAAGAATAAATAATAGATTTTGGATAAAGATGCTTCTAGATTAGGTAGTGGATTTAAATTTAAAATAGGTTGGGGAATAAGTGATCCTCGTACTGGTCTTGTTGTATCTTTAAAGATAGACAAAGATAGGAGAGATGATGAATTTAGTTTCACACGATATAATCGCGAAGATGAAGTTGTAAAGAAAGCTGAAGGTGTTTTAAGTTCCAATTATTATTTAGAAGATATAAACCGTGATCAATTTAAAGCTAGTTTTGATATAGGGAGTCATTATAAATATGGAATTACAGGGTATAAAGATTTAGATATAACTTATGAATATACTATTGCAAGTAGAGAGGATTATCATAGAGAAGATGATAGTAGAAGAGTATCAGTTGAATATAAAGTTATAGAATGATAAGACAAGCCAAATGCTTATAAACTTATAAGTATTTGGCTTGTTGGATAGTAAAGAAAACATATAATTGAAAATAAGTTTAGTCATGGTAATATATATATAAGTGTCATATTGAAACAATTAATGGTATAATAACATTAATAAATTAATGTATCCAGTAAAACTATAAATATACTGCAATCAAATAAACTAGTTTACAAAATAATTTTTGTAAGGCAAGATAATTCATTGAGTTTTTTGACTTTGGTTAAATGAAAGGAATGGTTATGAAGATGTGGAAAAAAGTATCAATAGTTTTTATCGTTAGTATTATCTTTCTAATAGGAAGTAATGTATTTTTTTATCATGAGTATAAAGTGCTGAAAAATTACAGAACAGAACATTACAAATTTAAAATAGAAGAAGGCTTAGAAAATACTATACATAGGGGAATACTTAATATAAATGATTGTCTAAAGTTCCTTGAAGATAACTCAAGGGATAGTTTGATATTTAAGATTACGGATTTAAGTAATACCTTTAGATTTGGAGAAATGATACTTTCCCAAAATATAGATTCTGAAAATAAAGAGAATATATTTTTACAATATGCTAGACTTTTCGAACAGTCTTATTGGCATATAGAAAACAGGTTAAAAGAAGGAATACAGTTTCATTTAAATAAAGATAGTACCGGCACTAAAATGATAATAAAAGAAAATCTACAGCAAATGAAGGAAAGTCTTCAATATTTAAAAGAAAATTTAGACATGGATATATTTATTAATTCAGAAAATAAAACTGTAGAAAATGAAACAGAGAGATTAATTAAAGAAATACTGAAAAAAGAATCTAAGATTTTAAAAGATGATGATATAAATATTTTAGAGGAATATCGTAATCAGTTTCGTTATTATTTAGATTAACTATATAAAATGATTGAATGAATTCAGTGCTACGGTTATTTAGGTGAAAGGAAGAAATGGATTTTAAGTCTGGTAGAGGGAAATTCATTCCCCGTAAGGATATGGAAGGAGAGGAAATATTTCCTCCCATTCTATATCATTTAAACCTTTAACAACTTAGCATTCACAGCAACTATAACTGTACTCAATGACATCAATATGGCACCAACGGCAGGGGATATAACTATTCCTGCTTTATATAATACACCGGCTGCAAGGGGTATAGCAAATACATTATAGCCAGTTGCCCATATAAGGTTTTGTATCATTTTTTTATAGGTGGCCTTACCAAACTTGATTAAAGATACAACATCCTTTGGGTTACTATTAACCAATATAATATCGGCAGTTTCTGCTGCAACATCGGTACCAGAACCTATGGCTATACCAATATCAGCTTTAGCAAGGGCAGGGGCATCATTGATACCGTCCCCGGTCATGGCCACGAAGTTATATTTTTGTTGAAGCTCTTTTATCTTATCCTGTTTTTCATCGGGTAAGACTTCGGCAAAATAGCCATCTAGATTTAGCTTGTTAGATACTTCCTTTGCAGTGTTTTCATTGTCTCCAGTTAGCATCCAACATTTGATACCTTCTTTTTTAAGACTTTCAATTGCTTCAAAGGAATCTTCTCTTATTTCATCGGATAGACTAATTGCTGATACTAAATTGTCATCAACCAGTAAAAAGACTATTGTAGATATAGAGTCATCCGGTAGGCTGTCAGGGATAGTTATATTATTTTCTTCTAAATATCCCGGACTTACCACCTTTATATTTTTATTATTAACCATACCTTTTACTCCCTTACCCTTTATGGCTTCAAAATCCGATGCTTCTAATAAATCCACATCCATATCCTTTGCCTTTTTAGTAATACCGTTGGCTATGGGGTGTTCTGAATCACCTTCTAAGGATGCAGCTAAGGAAATTATGTCTTCTTTGCTGTAATTATCATCAAAAACTTTTATAGAGTTAACTCCAAATTCTCCTTTAGTAAGGGTACCTGTTTTATCAAAAACTATAGTGTCTACATTTCTAGAGTTTTCAAATGATGTTCTATTTCTTATTAAGAGTCCATTTTTAGCAGATAGGGTTGTTGAATTTGCAACCACCAGAGGCATTGCAAGGCCTAGGGCATGGGGACAAGTTATAACCATTACTGTGGCCATTCTTTCTATTGCAAATTGAAGACTTCCATCTATTATATACCATGCAATAAAGGTTATAACACCTACACTTAATGCTATGATAGTCAACCAAAAAGCAGCCTTATCAGCAAGGTTTTGGGTTTTAGACTTTGATTCTTGGGCTTCTTCCACCATAGTAATGACTTTAGATAGGTAGGAATCATCACCTAAACTTTCCACTACTATCTCAATAGAACCTTCTCCATTTATAGAACCAGCTATAACTTTATCATTTTCTCCTTTTTCAACAGGTTTTGATTCCCCTGTTAGCATTGATTCATTTACTGAAGTACTTCCCTTTTTTATAGTTCCATCGGCAGGAATTTTTTCTCCCGGTTTTACCAACAATCTATTTCCCGATGAAAGCTCATTAACTTTAACATCCACCACGTCATCTTCCTTAATAAGATGGGCTTCATTTGGCATTAACTCTGAAAGTTTTTCAAGGGCATTTGAAGCATTGGCAACTGATTTCATCTCAATATAGTGACCTAAAAGCATTATATCAATAAGGGTTGCCAACTCCCAGAAAAAGCCACTACCATCTAATACAAAAATAGTACCTACACTATATAAGTAAGCAACAGATATTGCCATGGCAATAAGGGTCATCATACCCGGGGATTTTTTCTTTATTTCATCGATTAATCCCGTTAAAAATGGCCAACCTCCATATATGAAAATAAATGATGATAATATTAAAATTACATAATCATCATAATTAAAACTTATGGTAAAGTTAAACCAACTTTGTATAGTCTTAGAAAGTAATAAAATGGGCACTGTGATAATCATTGATACTATAAACCTAATCTTAAAATCTTTAATCATATGTTTATGATGTTCTTTATTATCCAAAATAATCCTCCTTTATTAATTATGGTTATATAGTTTTACTACCCCAAAAAATTTAAAATAAAAATCGTATAAAAGAAGGAATTAGAAAATATATGTAGAAATTGTACATTGAGGTATAAATATAGTTACTAAGAGATATATATTATGATGGAGAGTTGATTTTCCGAAGGTAATTTTAAATTGACAAAAGGGGGTTATATATTGGGAAATTGGTTAAATGATATACCTCAATTTGAAAGGTTATTTTGGTATTTAGCAGTTCCATTCTCTGTGGTATTTGTTATACAGACTATATTAACTTTCACCGGATTAGGTGGTGAAGGTGATTTTGATATAGATGTTGATGGTGCTGATGGAGATAGTATGTTTGATAGTGGAAACTTTCCTTTTTTTAGTGTAAGAAACTTTGTTATATTTTTCACTGTATTTGGCTGGAGTGGTATAGTTTTTAATAGCAATGGAGCTAGTAAGGTTTTAACTATTATTGTTTCAGTTCTTTTAGGTCTCATTACCATGTTTATAGTAGCTAGTATATTTTACTTTATGAGTAAAATGACCGAAAGTGGTAATATGAATTTAAACAATGCCCTCTTTGAAACCGGTGATGTTTATTTAACTATACCGGAAAATAGAAGTGGAGTAGGAAAGGTTCATATAACCATACAAGGCTCCTTAAGGGAAGTAGATGCCATAACCGATGGAGAAAAAATTCCTACAGGGTCAACTGTAAGGGTATTGGAGGTTATAAACAACCAAAAATTATTGGTTGAAAAAATATATGAATAAAAATAGGGAGGTATATTTATGGAAGGTTCAATTATATTAATATCGGTTATAGCTGTTATTATTTTTGTAACTATTGTGGCTATATTTTCAAGGTACAAAAGATGTCCATCGGACAAAATATTAGTTGTATATGGTAAAGTAGGTAAAAGTTCCGAAGGAGTATTTACTTCATCAAAATGTATCCATGGTGGAGCTGCATTCGTATGGCCAGTGTTTCAAAGTTATGAATTCTTAGATTTAACACCTATATCTATAGAGGTAAATCTAGCCAATGCATTAAGTAAGCAGAATATCAGGGTTGATGTTCCATCAAGATTTACGGTTGGTGTTTCAACTGAACCGGGGGTTATGACAAATGCTGCCGAAAGACTTTTAGGACTTAAACTTAATGATATCCAAGAACTTGCAAAGGATATTATATTTGGTCAATTAAGACTAGTTATAGCAACAATGGATATAGAAGAAATAAATACAGATAGGGATAAATTCCTTGCAGCGGTATCAAGTAACGTTGAGTCGGAACTTAAGAAAATAGGTTTAAGACTTATAAACGTAAACGTTACAGATATTAAAGATGAGTCAGGATATATAGAGGCCCTTGGTAAGGAAGCAGCAGCTAAGGCTATAAATGATGCTAAGAAAACTGTTGCAGAGAAAAACCGTGACGGTGCAATAGGTGAGGCTAATGCCAAGAAGGATGAAAGGGTTCAAGTATCCAGTGCCAATGCTTCAGCTGTAGAAGGTGAGAATAAGGCTAAGGTTTCTATTTCAAATTCTGAGGCTGAAAGAAGAGAGAAGGAAGCAGAAGCCAATAGAAAAGCAGTTGCAGCAGAGAAGGTTCAATCTGCTAAGGCCCTTGAAGAAGCATACTCGGCAGAGCAAGCAGCAGAGAAGGCCCGTGCTGAAAGGGAAAGAGCAACTAAGACAGCTGATGTTGTGGTTCATGCTGAAATAGAAAAACAAAGGGTAGAAATCGAGGCAGAGGCAGAAGCAGAGCAAACAAGACGTAGAGCAAAGGGTGAAGCCGATGGTAAATTACTTAATATGCAAGCAGAAGCCCAAGGTATTATGGAAATACTAAGTAATCAAGCAGAAGGTTTTGAAAGAATCGTTAAAGCAGCTGGAGGAAATGCTCAAGATGCGGTTACCCTTATGATAGCTGATAAATTGCCTGAGCTAGTTGAAAAACAAGTGGAAGCTATTAAAAATATTAAAATAGATAAAGTTACAGTTTGGGATTCAATGGGAGGAGACGGTAACGGGACTCCTTCAACTGCAAACTTTATATCAGGAATGTTAAAATCAGTACCTCCATTTGAAGATGTATTTAATATGGCAGGTATGGAGCTTCCAAATTATCTAAAGGGAAAAAAAGAAGAGTTAAAGGAAGATATAAAGGATATGGAAGAGATTAAGCCTAAGGTGGTAAAAGAGGATAATAATAAAGAGAATATAGAAGAGTAATAATAAGGGGGAACCAATATGGTTCCCTTCTTTTATAATTGAGAATTGACAATTGACAGTGGATAATTAAAGGTACAAATCGGCCAAAGCCGATTTAAATATAATATTTTACGAACAAAGTGAGTAAAATCACCTTTAATTCTCCATTGTCCACTGTCAATTGTCCATTATAATTAGGTAGAGGGGAATTCATTCCCCAATACAATAAGATAAAAGAAAGGAACGATAACATGAAAAATAAAAAGAGAATAAGGGATTATGGTATCAATATAGGAAAGCTTAAAACAGGAAACAGAAACTCTATTACAGATGTGGCTGGTGTAAAGGTAGGGCATACTACACTAGATAATAAGGAAATAAAAACTGGGGTTACAGTTATTACACCCCATCAGGGTAATATGTTTAAGGAAAAGCTTATGGCGGCAAGTCATGTTATAAATGGATTTGGCAAATCAATGGGAACTATACAGATAAATGAACTGGGTACCTTAGAAACTCCTATAGTATTAACCAATACCCTAAGTATAGGGGTTGCAGCCGATGCCCTTATAGAATATATGTTAGAAAATAATGATGATATAGGTAAAACTACGGGAACTGTAAATCCCATAGTATGTGAATGTAACGATGGATATCTTAATGATATAAGGGGAAGCCATGTAAAAAGAGAACATATATTTAAGGCATTTGATAGTATAAGTGATGATGTTAAAGAGGGCGCTGTTGGTGCTGGAACTGGAATGTCCTGTTATGGGTTAAAGGGAGGCATAGGTACATCTTCTAGGGTGATAAATATAGATGATAATGAATATACTATAGGTATATTAGTTCTTAGTAATTTTGGCAGACAACAGGACTTTATTATGGATGGAGTAAAAGTGGGACAGAAAATTTGTGAAATAGAAGATAAAGAGGATAATGAAAGGGACAAAGGCTCTATAATAATGATACTTGCCACAGATATACCAATGACCTCTAGACAACTTAAAAGGATCTCAAAGAGAACCACAATAGGTTTAAATAGAACTGGATCTTATATGGGAAATGGAAGTGGAGAAGTTGTCATTGCCTTTAGTACAGCAAATAAGATAGACCACTATGATAAAAATGCCACTATAAAAATGGAAGTTTTTAATGAGGTTAAAATAGATGAAGTCTTTAGGGCAGTGGGAGAAGCTACTGAGGAGGCAATACTTAATTCCCTTATTTCCTCAGAAACTACATATGGAAGAGATGGACATTTTAGGAAAGGGTTAAAGGAATATATTAGTTTAAATAAGAATGGGTAAAGAAGAAAGAAGAGTTTTAAAAGCGAAGAATAAAGAATAGAGAATAAAGAATAGATAAGGAGATTTTACTCCCTATGGTCGTAAAATTTCAATTTATGTTATTGGGGGATTCGTAATCCCCCAATAAATAACGTAGGGATTGTCCGTCCGCCGTATGAAGAGGCGGGGAATTAATTGACGATTGACAATTGACAGTGGACAATTTAAGATACAAATCGGCTGAAGCCGATTTGAGTATAATATTTTACGAACAAAGTGAGTAAAATCACCGTCAATTGTCAATTGTCAACTGTCAATTGTCAATTATAATAAATAATACCGATTATCCCAATTGGGATAATCGGTATTTAACACTTTAAAGTCTTAAAAATTTGTTTTATAATATCTATATGGGGGTAAAAAATATTGGATGATAACTTTTATGTGAGAAAGAAGGGATTGAAGTGGATATTAATAAACAATTGCAGCAATTTGTGGACTATTTTAAATCCAATGAAAAGAATGTAGATGAATTTAAAATAGGAATTGAATTTGAACATTTTATAATAGATGGAGAGACAGTTGAAACCATATCCTACTATGGGGAAAAGGGAGTAGAAGATACTTTAAAAAAGATGCTAAAAAAAGGTTGGCAAGGCCAATATGAAGGAAAATATTTATTGGGACTTTCAAAGGAAGGGAAAAATATATCCTTAGAACCGGGAAGTCAATTGGAGTTTAGTATAAGTCCCCATAGGGATATTTTAGATATTGAAAAGGAATATAATAGTTTTTTACAAGATATAATTCCAATATTAAAGGAAAAGGGACAAAGACTAATAAACCTAGGATATCATCCTAAAACAAAAATAGAAGATATAAAAATAATACCTAAAGATAGGTATGATTTTATGTATAACTACTTTAGAACAAAGGGCAAAAATGCCCACAATATGATGAAGGGAACGGCATCAATTCAACTTACTGTAGATTATTCATCGGAGGAAGACTATATAAAGAAGTTTAAGATAGCAAATGCTCTATCTCCTGTGATATATGGTATATTTGATAATAGTCCATTTTTTGAAGGGGAAGCCTGTAGTAACAATGGTCTTAGGATAGATATATGGAATAATTGTGATGATGATAGGTCAGGAATAGTTGAAGGAACCTTTGATAATGACTTTGGATATAGAAAGTATGGGGAATATATTCTAAATAGACCTCCCATATTTATAGATGATGGGAAAGAACTAAACTTTACAGAGGAAAGTGTATATAGGGAATTATTTAATCCCGATAATTATACCAAAGAGGAATTTGAACATGTGCTTACAATGTTTTTTCCCGACGTAAGAACTAAAGGGTTTATTGAGATAAGAATGACCGATTCAGTACCCTATCCTCTAAATTTTTCAGTTATAGCATTATGGAAGGGATTATTATATGATAATAAAAACTTAGAAGAAGTATATAATTATATAAAGGATATATCAATGGATGATGTTAGAAAATCCAAGATAGATGTTATAAATAATGGGTTAGAAGGGAAATTAAAAGATAGGACCATATATGATATATCAAAATACTTAATAGCATTATCTAAAAAGGGACTTAATGATAATGAAAAACATTATCTAGAACCACTAGAAGAAATGATCAATAAGAAAAAGACACCGGCTATGATAACTAAAGACAGATTATCCCAGGGATTAAAAGATGCACTAAACTGGTGTATGAAATAATACTTTATAATAAGTTGAGGTGAAGGTATGAATACAAATAGTTTATTAAAGGAGTTCCATAAAATAGTACTAAAAAATAATCCTAAAACCGACTATCTAGATACAGTAAAAAAAGTGGAAAATTCCAATGCTAAATATAAGGGAAAGGCTGTACCATTTTTATATAATCCAATGTTTTTTACACAGGATGATATTACAAACTTTGAAAAAATAACTGATAAAATCATGGGGATATTAAATAAAGTAATAGATAGATATATAAATTATCCAGAGTTTAGAAAGAAGTTTGATTATCCTAAACTACTAGAGGAACTTATATTACTAGACCATGGCTATAATTTTAATGTACCTATGGCAAGATTTGATGTATTTTATAAAGACTATGAAAACTTTAAGTTTTGTGAATTTAACACCGACGGTTCCTCGGCCATGAATGAGGATAATACTTTAGCTAGGATTTTCTTAGAAGGTGATTCAGTTAAGGAAATGGGAGAAAAATATAATATAAACTATATAGAGCTTATATACAAATGGGTTGATGAAAGTATAAGTATTTTTAAAGGATGGAATAAGGATATAGATAAACCCAATGTAGCCATAGTGGATTTTGAAGGAAGTGGAACACCGGCAGAATTTCAAGAGTTTAAAAAGGCATACATAGACAAGGGATATAATGCCTATATAGTAGATCCAAGGGATTTAAAATATACTGATGGGAAACTATATTTTAATGATATAAAAATAGATTTAATATATAGACGTATAGTAACAAGGGAATTTATTGAAAGAAGCCATGAGATAAGGGATCTAATAAATGCATATAGGGAGGGAGCCGTATGTCTAGTTGGCCCCATAAGATCCCAAATACCCCACAATAAAATAATATTTAAGATATTACATGAAGAGGATACATTAGAGTTTTTAGACAAAGAAGAGAGGGAATATATAAAGAAGCACATTCCTTATACTAAGGAGTTTAAAGATAATAAAGATTTAATTAAAGAAGCATTAAATAATAAAAATAAATACGTACTGAAACCTAAAGACCTATTTGCATCAAAGGGTGTATATGTGGGTAAAGATTATGATGATAAAAGCTGGAAAGTAAAAGTAGAAGGACACTTTAACAAAGACTATCTACTTCAAGAATTTTGTGTTCCATATAAAAGGGATATAGTAGAGTATACTGATGGAGAATTTAAAGTAAATAGCTTTAATCAGATATTAGGATTATATATATATAGGGAGAAATTTGCAGGGTTGTATAATAGGGTAGGAAAGAACAACATAATATCAGGGTTACATGGGTGTTATACACTTCCCAATTTAATAGTGGAAGATAAAAATGTGGGAGCACAATAAAATCTATAAATAAAAAACCCCACAGAGTTATATATAACTCTGTGGGGTTTTTTATAATTATACACTTAAAAAATTCTACTAGATAGGTTTTGACTAAATTAAAAATATGGTAAGGGGTATTCACAAGTATATAGTGTCTATTGTTAAAGAAATATATTTGATATAATGTAAGTATAAAGTGTTTTTAAGATAGGGGTTTTAATAAATAGCTTAATAGATATTTAATAGAAACTATGATAATATCAGATATAAAAGGTAATACTAAAAGGTATTAATTTGTTAAAAATCTTATTAATGAAACTAGAGATAGAATATATTTTATTTATTACAAATTAGGAGTGATATTAATGAAGGGACTTTCCCTTTTTGCCAATGTAGGAGTAGCTGAGACATACTTAGAGAATTTAGGAATTGATATGGTTTTAGCAAATGAAATTGACCCTAAAAGAGCAAAATTTTACAAACATCTTTATCCTTCTACAGAAATGATAGAAGGGGATATTACAGATAATAAAATTTATAATAAGGTTGTTTCTAAAGCTTTAGACTACAATGTTAATTTTGTTATAGCAACACCCCCTTGTCAAGGCATGAGTACAGCAGGTAAAAAAAATGATTTAGACCCAAGAAACCAACTTGTAAGTTATGCCATTGATATTATCAAAGAATTAAAACCTGCTTTTGTATTGTTAGAAAATGTTCCCCAGCAGCTAAAAACTAAAATTGAGTTTGATGGAGAATATATGTTAATACCCAAATATATAAAATATCAGTTAGAAGACATATACTTGTTTAATAATGATCCTATAATTGACTGTGCAAATTATGGGGTACCCCAAACTAGACAAAGATCGATTTTTCTTTTAACAAGAAAGGATATCGGAAATAGGTGGGAGTTTCCAAAACAAAACAATAAAATAGTAACATTAAAAGAAGCCATTGGCGATTTACCATCCTTGGATCCACTAATATATGATGTTTCATATGAGAAGCACTTATCAGTGTTTCCAGAATATGAGAAAAAGATGGAGGAAGCAGAAAAAGTTTCTAAATGGCATACACCGCCTAAACATATATATAGACAAGTTATGGCCATGAGATATACACCTACTGGTAAAAGTGCATTTCAAAATGAAAAAATAGAACATCGTCCCCATACTAAAGATGGGCGAATTGTAAAGGGATACAAAAACACATATAAGAGGCAATCATGGGACAGACCGGCATATACTGTTACTATGTATAATAGAACCATTGGTTCTCAAGACAATGTACACCCAGGTCGACCTATAGGATTAGATAATAATGGTTATATGATTTATTCTGATCCAAGGGTCCTAACTATATATGAACTATTAAAAGTAATGTCATTACCAACTGATTGGAATATACCAGAGTGGGCAAGTGAACATTTTATTAGACAGGTTATAGGTGAGGGGATTCCGCCGCTATTAGTAAAACAAATTGTAAGTCAGATAGTAGAAAATGAAGAGTTTAATATAGCAATTTAAATGAGGTGAGAATGATGGATAAAGTGTTGTCAGGTTTATCCTTATTTTCTAATGTAGGAGTAGCAGAAGCATACTTAGAGGAGATAGGAGTAGACATTAAAATAGCAAACGAGATAGACCAAAAACGAGGAGAGTTTTATAAATATTTATATCCTAAGACTAATGTTATAATAGGGGATATTACTGATAATTCAATTAGAAATGAGATTGTTAATGAGTCAATCAATCAAGATATAGACTTTATTATTGCTACACCGCCTTGCCAAGGAATGAGTATTGCTGGAAAGATGAATCCCCATGATTTAAGAAATCAGTTAATATCATATGCCATAGATGTGGTCAAAAGAGTAAAACCTAAATTTATATTGTTAGAAAATGTACCGAGGCAATTAAAAACTAAGATTGATTATAATGGTGATAGGATATTAATACCTGAGTATATTCGTCTAGAATTAGAAGATCAGTATAACTTTAATAGTAATCCTGTTATGAGTGCCATGGATTATGGTGTACCACAAATGAGAAAAAGAAGTATTTTTTTAATGAGTAGAAAAGACACTACAATTACATGGGATGCACCGGAAAAATCAGAAAAAATAATAACTTTAAGAGATGCTATAGGGCATTTGCCAGAGATAGATCCAGTAATAAGAGAAGGATATGAAACTACACTGGAATATTTTCCTGATTTTGAAGAAAAAAAAGCTAAAGCACTAGAAATATCAAAGTGGCATTATCCTCCTACTCATGCATTAAGACATATTAAGTGGATGATGCATACACCAAGTGGAGAAACAGCCTTTAATAATAAAATATATTATCCTAAGAAGGCAAATGGAGATAGGATCAAAGGTCACTATAATAACTACAGAAGGTTCGATTGGGACAAACCTTCCAGAACTATAACCCAAAATAATGGTGTAATATCCTCTTTGACATGCGTTCATCCTGGAAGATTGATTCAAGATGATGGGACAGAAGAAGGTAGAATCTATTCAGATCCAAGATGTCTTTCTATATATGAAATTTTAATTGTAACTTCTTTGCCTAAAGACTGGAATATACCACCTTGGGCTAACGATAGAATGATTAGAAGTGTAATAGGAGAAGGAATCCCCCCATTACTTGTAAAAAGAATAATGGAGGGACTTTTGAAGGAGTTATAGTATTGTTATTAATTTGTTTAAAAAATTTTGGAGGAATTTAAATGGCTATAAACAATAATCATAATAGATTAATAATGCCAAAGCAAGATGGAACATTAGAGGCTTTTTACAGCTCGTTGAAAGTTTATTATACTTTTTTACAACAAGGATATGATTGGGTTTTTAATAAAGACTTTAAGCCAGCAATAGCACAACAACTTAATTTGTCCAGTAGTTCAGATGGACCAATGCTAATTAAGAAATCAGAAATCCCTAGGTATTTTAATTTTGTTGAGTATAAAAGAGATGGCAACAGTGGAAAAGGTAAGATTACTGAACGGGGTAAAAGAGCATATAATGCATACAACCAGTCGAAATTTGATGTGTTAATTAAATTAATATTCGAGTCATTACTTAGTGATACCTTTGGCAGGAATAATTGTGCCGTTCCAGGAAGTGATTCAGACATTGAACCACCAATTGTATTATTAAAATCAATAAACAAACTTGGATATTTATTTATTAATGAGTTTGCTTATATATTGTATCAAACACATAATTTATCCATAAAGCTTGATGATGTAGTTGAAAATATTAAACAAGGTAGGTTATCAGATGAGAAATTTATTACTAAAGTTCCAAAAAAACTAAGAAATAAATATAAAGATGCTAAGTTTTTAGTATTTTTTAGGAATTTAGGAATTTTAGAAGAAGATGATAAGGGAGCATACCAAATTTCAAATTACGTAATCAATAATTATTTGGATATTATTCATGATTTGTCTATATACAATGATTCTTCCCGACAAGTAGAAGTAGGGTTAGCTGATCCTGAATATAAAAAAATAAGAAAAAGAGTAAATAGACAAAGGTTTATCGAAGATAGGCATGATTATTTTGAGGAATTTAATATTTTGAGGATAGAACCTTACGATGAAAATAGTAAGGAGTTAGACCATCAAAACAATAGACAGCCTAAATATAAAGAAACTATTAGGGGAAAATGGTACGAGACAAATAGAAAATTAAAGAAAACTGCCATAGCTATAGCAGGATATAAATGTATTATTTCTTCCCACCACGATACATTTCTAGGGAAAGATAAACGACCATTTTTTGAAGCCCATCATATAGTCCCAATGGCAGCTCAAGAAGATTTTGGTGATACCAATCTTGATAGAGTGGAAAATATAGTAGCTCTTTGTCCAACATGTCATAGGGCAGTACATTATGGGGCTTATGATATAAGAAAAAAAATATTAAAAGAAATGTTTGTTCAAAGAAAAAAAGAGTTAGAAAATGTAGGCATCTTAATTGATTTTGAAAGGTTATTTGATTTATATTACAAATAAAAATGAAACCTTTTTGAAAAGTAATCGTCTAAACTATAAAAAGGGGGAGGATTATGTTTTTGAAAGGGAAAAAAATTACTTATATATTAATAATCATCCTATTAACAATAGGTATCATAGGGTGCGGAGCAAGTAGAGATGAGAGTATGGAAACAAAGGATATGGCACAAAAGGAAAGGGCTACAGAAGATACAAGAAAAGGTAAAAATCTAGATATTAGTCTCGGTTCAGACCAAAAGAATAATAAAAAGAAGATAGAAACTCAAAGAAAGATTATAAAATCAGCCCATATTGAACTCGAAACTAAGGAATTTGATAAAACAATTGATGCCATTTTAAATAGAGTTGGTGAAATGGGAGGATATGTTGAGAGTTCAAATATAGAAGGAAATAGAATGGATAATGAAGGATATAATAGCAGGGAAGCTAGGTTTAGGTTAAGAGTTCCATCAAATAAGTTTGACAAATTCAAAAATGACTTTAATGATTTTGGTAATGTAATAACCAGTCAAATGAATGGTCAAGATATAACCGGTGAATATTTCGACAAAGAAGCCAAACTAGAATCATTAACAATACAACAGGAAAGGTTACTAGAAATATTAAAGAAAGCCGATAAAGTTGAAGATATAATAAAGTTAGAAAAGGAACTAACTGATGTGCGATATGAAATAGAGAATATAACAGGGACTATTAAAAAATGGGATAACTTAATAGATTATTCCACATTTGAAGTCAGTGTATATGAGGTTTATCAACTAACAGAATCAGAAGAGAGGGCTAATAGTCTAGGACAAAGAATTAGTAAAGGATTTAAAAATTCTATTAAGTTGTTAATTGATATGGCAAAGGACACTGTAGTGGCCATAGCTTCAATATTACCCTTTATGGTTATAATAGTACCTATAATATTGTTACTTCTTTACTTTATTAAGAGGTATAATAATAATAAAAAAGAATAAAAGGGGGACATATGGCTAAGATTCACAAGGGAAAAAATCTATTAAAATCAAAAAGAAATGGACTATTGCTTAGGGTAATATTGATTATAATATTTATAATAGGTGACATTGGCTTAATATTTAAAATAGATATTAATATTAAGTATAAATTAATATTAATAGTACCATCTATTATCGGTATATTTTTAATAAGATATTATTGGAAAAACTTCAAAATAGTTAAGTCTGGAGTAGCAGGAGAAAATATTGGTCTTAAAATAGCTAAAAAATTACCAAGAAGTTATGAAGTCTTTAGCAATATATTTCTTCACTACAAAGGACAAGGCTGTGAAATAGATCTAGTAGTAATTGGTGATAATGGTGTATTTGTTATAGAAGTGAAAAATCATAATGGAAGTATTGCTGGAAGGGGATATGATAGTAATTGGACCCAACATAAAGTAGGGAAAAATGGAGGTAAATATACAAAAAGAATAAATAATCCAATAAAACAATTAAAAAAACAAATCCATATATTTTCCCAAAGTATAAAAAAAGAAGGGATAAATATATGGATAGATGGAATTATACTTTTTACAAATAAGGGTTGTAACTTAGAAATTAAAAACAGCGACACTACAATTATGTCTGTAAATGATAATAATATTGTAAAGTATATTACTAATCATAAGGGAAAAAAGAAATATAATAGGGGAGATTTAGATAAAATAAAGAAATTTTTAATAAAACATCAGAAATAAGTATTTTAAAATAATCATCTTGGGAAATAATAATCTTGAGGTGATTATTTTGAGAAAAAAAGTATTATGTCTTATATTATTATCAATATTCGTATTAGCATCATGTAAGGCTGGAGAAGAAAAACCTATGGAAAAGGAAAAAAAAGAGGAGTTACCAAAACCCCTCGTTTCTATGGAGGAAAAATTAGACGAAATATTTAAGGATATTGAAAAGATACAGAAGGAAAAGGAAAAGCCAGAGGAACCAAAGAAGGAAGAAAAGAAAGATAAAGAGGAGTCTAAAGATAAGGAAAAGGATCAACAGGGAGAAGAACAAGGTAAAGGAGGAGAAGATAAAAAGAAGGAAGAAAAAAAAGATAAGGAAAAAGATAAAGAGACTACTAAAGAAGAGAAGATAAATAAGATGTGGCAACAATTAGATAAAAGTATATCAGCAGTACACGAAGGCTGGAACAGTTATGAATCAAAGGCTGTGAAAGACGGTGTCATGGAAGAAGATTTATCAAAATTTGAGGATTCAATAAACAAGGCTACTGTAATGATAACTGAAAAAAAAGATATGGAAACCCTTCAGTACTTAAATAACGGAACATTTTATATGGCAAAATTTTTCGACTTATATAGAGATCATCCCGATGGAGATATAGTAAGAATGAAATACATGATAAGACAAATATACTTAGATGGAACAGTGGGAAATACCACTAGAATGAATGAGATCATAAGTGGTTTGGAAACTGGATTTAGTAGACTTAACCAAAGGGTAGAATTAGGTAAAGGAAATAAGGAGCTAATGGATAAACTTAAGTTATCCCTAGATAATCTTAAAATAGCTACAAATGAAAAAAATCCTAAATTATTAATGATAAAAAGGGATATTGCCCTTAAAAACTTGGAGAAAATAAGGGAAGAAGCTAAGTAAAGACTATTTTTGTAATTATGTTGGCAAAATGTTATATAACAAATCAGCTTTAACTGATTTGAACCTCAATTGTCAACTGTCAATTCTCCATTGTCAATTATATAACGGTAGGGACTAGGCATGCCTAGTCCTTTTTTAGAGCCATAAAATAGATGAAATAAGCAATAGACTTTTATTATTACACCTATCATCGTGCAATTAAAATAATACCAATATATGGTTGAGGACAAGCTTAAGTATATGTATAATATAAGTATAGATATAAAAAAATGTAAAAAATAAGGGGGAGGGAATAATGAAGAAAATATTAATATTAAGTATATGTATATCTTTAGCTATATTCTTATTTGGATGTGATAATAGTAAAAAAGAAGTTATAAATAAAGGGGAAAAGGATAATAAAAAGGAAATCACTATTGTAACCTGGAATGGTGTAACTCACCCAGTTTGCGATATATATAAGCAGACTTTTGAAATGGAAAATAATGTGGAGGTGAATTATGAGAGTATAGATACTACAACTTATGAAGATTATCTTAAAAAATTAAATTCTAAACTATATTTAGAAGATGGACCTACGATGATTTTATTAAGAAGTGAAGACGTATATGGAAACTATGCTAAACAAGGTGTTGCTTTAGAGATTACAGAAAAAAGTGTACCTAATATTAATAAATTGTATAAGGGATTTACAAGAGATAAAAATTATTATGTTCCCATATCTATGTATCATTATCCTATGATAATAACGAAGAAATGTTTAGAAGACTTGAATATGGAGTCACCAAGTTTAGAGTGGAGTAAAGAAGATTATTTAAAAATAAAAGATAAGTGGCTGAAGAAAGAGCCGAGACCCTTTAGTTATAGAGAGTATTGTGACATAGTTAAATACCCTTTAAGAAATATGGAACTATTCAATGAAGACGAGGAGAAAATAGAAATTGATAAAGTAAAAAAATATATAAAAAGTGCTAAAAAACAAATATATTCGGGAAATTATATTTTAAATAAGGATCATAAATATGATAAGTATATAAAGTTTTTTAAAAACTATAATGATCAAGATGTTCTGGATTTATTAAAGTACAATGAGGCTAAAAATGACTCATTATTAAGTCGAGGTATGGTATATGAAAATGGACTGAAATTTAGAGGCATATTTGGAGTATCTCAAGACGATGTTGTTTTATTACCAGATATAATGAAGGATGATTATCAAATATATACATGGGGATTTATTGTCAATAGAAATGGGAAAAATACTGAACTAGGATTGAAGTTTATAAATGAAATTCTAGATGATAAGCAACAAATAAATGTTTATAAAGATTCTAAGATTGGTAACTTTCCAGTTATCAAAGGAATTGAAGAAGAAATAAGAAGAATAGAGAAAGAAAGAGAAATAGAGGATAGATTTATAAAACTAAGGGAACATATATTAGACAAATTTAATAAAGGAGAATACAAAGTCTATAATAGTCAGGATAGTAAAAAAGTAGAGTTTTATAACATGCTAGAAGAGGATCTAGTTAAAATTATATTTGATGAAAAGGAATACTCAGATGATGAGTTAAGTGGAAAGTTACAGAAGTTAGAGGAAAAGTATAATATGTGGTTGACTGAATAAACTTTTAAATCAGAGGAGAATGGAGAAGGGAGAGAGGAGAGATAATGTAGGGACTAGGCATGCCTAGTCAGTTTTCAGGCATTATTCACTAGTAGTACTATATTTTAAAAAATATAGTAAAAGAATTGGTGGTGAGGTTGAACTATTAATCAATGCATTCTTAAAATATAAAAACTAATAGTATATATATAGGCTATAGATTTAAATATTTGTTCATCTGAAATTTATAAAATAATAAGAATAGTAAGGGGCAGTATATAATGAAAAGAAGGATAATCAATAAAAATATTTTAGTAACCATGGGTATATTGTTAATGACAGTTTTAATCAGTTGTTCCAGTAAAGAAGTTAATATAAAAGATGATATAAAAAGACCTAAAAAAGAATTGACCATGGCGGTTTGGAGTGGGGATATGGATAAGGGAGATATTGATCTGCCTATAAAAGTCTATAATGTGGTTTGGCAACAGACTGAGGAGAATAAATTCTCCTCTATTTTTTGTTAAAGAAAAAACAAAAAATCAGACTTTCAAATATTTGTGGATTGGATAAACCTAACCCCTTCGGTGCAGGAAGAGGAAAAAAGGTATATTTAGTTGTTAGAAGATATATGTATTCTTCAACCTATACAAAAGGCATTATATAAAAATACAACAATAATATTATTACATTATATTTAAAAAAATCCAAAATGTTCTTGTAATGATAAAAGCAGTATTGTATACTAGAGATGTGGTATTAAAATGAAAATATATCACATTAATGTAAATGCATAATATAAAAGACATAGAAAAATACAAGTGAAGGGGACAAGCTCGTCAATGATTAATAACAGACTGAAACTAAAAATAATTGTTATTTTTTTAACTATAACATCTATAATTAGCATTAACTCTAAAATCCTAGCTAAAGAAGAGGATAAAATTGTCATAAATTATTTTTACATAACTTCCTGTAGTACCTGTGATGAAATAGAAGGCTTATTAGAAGAAGTAAGTAATAAAGAAAATATAGAAATAATAAAAAAGAACATAGGTGTGAAAGAAAATTATAATAAATTTTATGATTTCCTTCAAAAATATAATGTTCCATCAAATGTTAAAGGAATAGTTCCAGCTATATTTACTGAAGATAAGTACTTCATAGGAGGAGAAGATATAAAAAATGGACTTAAAAATATATCACAGATAGAAGATATATCACTCGATGAAAAAAGTATAAATAATAAAAAGTCAGCCTTTAAAACATTGGCCATATTAGGGGGCAGGTTTACTAGATGGGTTTAACCCTTGTGCCATATCAATGCTTTTATTCTTTTTATCCTTTATACTGGCAAGTGACAAAAGGAATATATTAATCATAGGTGGAGGTTTTATACTGGGAACATTTATAGCATATTTTCTCTTAGGAACAGTACTATACAGTGTCTTAGGAATGATAAATGGGAAATTAATACGGAGCATTATTACATATGTAATGTTAATATTAGTTTTTACTCTAGCTGTATTAAACATTAAAGATTATCTAAACATAAAAAAAGGGGACTATGGAAAAGTATCATTACAATTACCCCTATTTTTAAGAAAATTGTCCCATGGAATTATAAAATTTTTTACAAATATAAAATCAAATATATTTATAATGACGTCCTTAGCTTTTTTACTGGGATTTATAATATCCTTTACCGAGTTTTTATGTACAGGACAAATTTATCTACCTACAATAGTCTCAATGATACAAACTGGGGATAAAGGCATTTATAATGTACAAGCTATATTTAGATTAATAATATACAATATAGGCTTTGTAATACCACTTATTGTAATATGTCTATTTACATACTTTGGACAAAGAATCCTTGATATCTCAGAAGTATTTAGAAAAAATCTAGAAAAGATAAAACTAGCAAATGCATTATTCTTCGCAATAATATTTGTGTTGATATTAATAAATATTATGTAGAGGTGATAATATTGAAATTTTCAAAGATAAAAGTTATGGATGATAAAGACAATATAATATTTGACGATAATAGCTTACATTTACCCATAAAAGAAGAATACATTATAGAAAAAAGTATAGAATTATTTAATGATCCAGAGCCCTGTGTTATACATAGATCAGCGGTGATATATAACATAGGAAATGAAATAACAAAAAACTTATCAGAAGAAATGAAGCTAGATAAGGAAGAAAACCTTATACAATGGAACCAATTACCAACCCATATAAAGGATAAGCTATTATTTGATAAAGTTCCAAGTAGAATCATAATACAAATCATATAGAGGGGAGATAAAGATATGGGTACAAAAAGTAGAAAAAATAAAATAATAAATATACTGATAATAATATGGGCAATAGCCTTAACAGGATATGCTGGATATAGTTTTTATAACAACATGAAAATATCAAGAGCTATGAAGGCGATGAATAGTCCTGAATTAGATATAGAAAAAATAGACATGGGTTTACAACTTAAAAAAGATAAGGATATGAAACTAAAGGAAGTAGTAAAAGAAGAAAATACATTCTTAATATTCTTTTCACCTAGCTGTGAAGCCTGTGTAAAGGAACTTGAGTTTATCGATAAATCATATAAAGAAAATCAATTGAAAAAGAAACCTATACTAATAACAGCTAGTAAAAAACATATAGTTGATAAGTTTATAGAAGATAAGGATATACCTTTTGAGTATTATTTTATAACAGAAGAAGAGCTAGATAAAAAAATAGGAGTAGGTAGTATACCATTAAGTTTTGTAATTGATAAAGAGGGTAATGTAAAAATGGGTAAAAATGGATGGAGTAGTGATAAGTCCTTCCAAAACGAATTAATTGAAAAGGTTAATTCATTTAATTAGGTAATAATTTTTAGGTGGGGAATGCTAGGAAAATAAATTTAAATGTAGGTTGTTAAATTGAATAATAAAAAAAGAGTGTTAGTAATGTTACTTGCTATAGTAACAATGTTAATGGTTGTTGGTAATGTGGCTTTTGCTACTCATATAGTTGATAGATGGACAGATTGTGACAGGGATGGAGATAACTGTATAGATTATGTCAGAAAATGTACAGATATTAATGATCCAGACAGTTGCTGGGTTGAAAAGGAGTAGCTATTAAGTCATAAAATCCTTATTTTTAAAATGAAAATAATAGTATTGTAAAAATGTATTTTCGTTAAACTAGCTATCATTCCCCACCTATATAAAATATATAGAATTAAGACAATAAGTGGAAGATACGGGTTTTTAAGTAGTATTTGAGTTAGGAGGGAAAACTATTAAGAGGTTATATATTACTATATTATTGATACTTACACCTTTGCTATTAGTACTGGCAGTCTGTTACGAGGAAAAGAGTAATGAAACAAATAATATACTTGAAAAAGAAGTAACCATAGCAGTTTGGAATGGAGAACTGAGATTGCATGGTGAAGAAGTAGGTCCTATAATAAATGATAATATGGCAAAGTTTAAAGCAGATAAAGATATAAATGTAAAATACGATATAATTTATGCTAATACATATGAAGAATATTTAAATAAACTAAATATAAAGCTGTATAAAGAAAATGGACCTACTTTAATCTACTTTTATAACGAAGATTATAGAGGTTCAGCTATAAACTATATAAAACAAGGAGTAGCTTTAGAGGTAGAAGAAGACAAGTTGCCTAATGTAAATAAATTGTACGATATATTTAAAGAAGATAGTATTTATTATATACCTATAGGTATGAATTATCCTGCAGTAGTACTTAATAAACCGATGTTGGATAGATTAAATATTAAGGAACCTGATATAAACTGGACTAAAAAAGATTTTACAGACATGAGGGAGAAATGGATAAGTAGCAAAGAAAGAATATTTAGTTCAGATGAATATTCATATATAGTTAGATATCCTTATTATGAATTAAGTATAATAGATAAAGAGAAGAAAAAAATAAATTTAAATACTGATAGTATTAAAGAATTTTTAAAGAAATCTAAAGAAAAATTGTCCTCGAGTGAATATAAGTTTATTGAAGATCTAGAGTTTTATTATAATGCTATTTTTGAGTATAGGTCAAAGGAATGTAAGAAGGAGTATCACCAGATAGAAAGGTACAATGAAGAATACTTGATAGCAAGTAATGAGACCGAGAACACCTTAAAGGTAAGACCAAGACGTAGAGCTAACAAAGACTTTATAATCGTACCGAATCCATACAGTAAAAGGTTAAATACTTTTGGTTTTATAGTAAATAAAAGGGGAAAGAATATAGAAGTAGGGTTAGAGTTTATAAATCAATTATTGTCGGATGAAAACCAAATAAAGGTATATACAGATGATGTTTATTGGTTTTATCCAGTTAATAAAGAAATAGAGGATAAAATAAATAAAAAAGCAAGGGAAAGAGATGTAGAAGAAAAATATATAACAATGAGAAAACACGTTTTGGATAAAATAAAAAGTGGAGATGATATGAATTATCTAGGTGAAGATGTAAAGGTTCAATACATAAGAGAGAGTATAGAGAAAGATTTCTTTAAGATTATATTTTCAGATGAAGAATATACAGATGAGGAGTTAGAAAATAAGTTGATAGAGATGGAAAATAAGTATCAGTTGTATTTTAGGGAATAATTTTTTAAATCAGAGGAGAGTTGAGAAGGGAGAGAGGAGAGATAATGTAGGACTAGGCATGCCTAGTCCCTTTTTAGTGCCA